>CAYNDU010000532.1:0-4421 GCA_964395615.1 uncultured Pirellulaceae bacterium
GAAGCATGAAACTTACGTCGATTAAGTGCCATTCACTCCTGACCCCTTTACCTCCGTCGACGTTCAACCAAGCAGACGCTTCAACGCCGCGCACAGTCTCTCCACCTCCGCGTGCGTGTTGTAATGCACGAGACTTACTCGAAGAACGCCCTCCTCTGTATCTTCGATGCCGAGCGCCTCAAGGCAGCGAAGCGCGTAGAAGTGACCGTTGCGCACAGCGATCTTCTCGGTGGCCAACGCTCGAGCAAGTTCCCCTGGCCGCATTCGCTGACTGACAAACGAAATGGTCGGCGCCCTGCGGTTACCGGCCGCGGAGGCCTGGCCGATCATTCGTACGTCGGGCAGCTGTGCCAGTACCTCGAGTACCCGGTCAGCAAGAACGGTTTCGTGCTCGGCTATCAACTCGAATAACCGGCTCGCTCGCTTGTGAAATAATGGCTCCGGATGATCGAAGTGATGCTCGTCGAGCCGATCCAGGTACTCCTGAATTCCGGCAAGGGCAGCGATCTGGGCGTGCTGGGGACCGCAAGGATTGAACGCATAGTGTGGTTGATCGCCATTGAAATAGTGGCCCTGGCAAGTGAGGTGTTCCAGCACGCACGGTTTGATCCACATGGCCCCAACATGTGTGCCGAACGTCTTGTACGTGCTGAAGACATACACGTCCACGCCGAGTTTTTCGACGTCGACCACGCGATGCGGTGCAAATGACACGCCGTCGGCGATGGCCAATGCACCCACCCGATGGGCGATTGCAGCCACCGCCGGTGCATCCTGAATCGAGCCGACAATATTGGAGCAAAGACTGAAGCAGACGGCCCGCGTCTTGCTCGAGACCAACGACTGCAAGTCCTCCAGATTCAGTTCGCCTGTTGTCGAGTTGATCGGCCAACACTTCACAGTGACTCCGAATTCACTCAGCCGAGTCCAGCATCCGATATTCGCCTCATGGTCCTGATTGGTCACGATGACCTCATCACCCGGCTCCAGAGACGGCCGCAACGCCTGCGCCAGTACATACAAGTTCATCGTCGTTGATGGCCCGAGCGTAACCTGGTCGACCGGCACGTTGAGCAGTTGGGCAATGCAATCGTAACCGGCATCCATGGCCTGGCCGGCTTCCATCGATGAATCGAACGGTCCATACGGTTGGACTTTATAGTCTCGAAAGAACGAGTGCAGACGTTCAGTGACCGGCCCGGGTACGTACGATCCACCGGCGTTTTCAAAGAAGGCCCAGGCCCCACGCTGTGGGTCCTGGAATACCGGGTAGAAGCTGCGCACGAAGTCCACATCAAGGTTCATTATTGTTTACTTCCTGCTTTACGAATATCGGTCGCATCGATCGCCGTCGGCCCTCCGCTCGCCGACGCCGTGCACCGTTATTCCTGTTCTTTTTCTATTGCATTCCGTACGTCGTTGCCGTTCGCGGCCAATGTCCGGGAACGGCAACCTCGAGTCTAACCGCTTCGCAGTATGGAAGTACAGGTGACCCACGCATCGGTCGACGCCGGCGTCATGTGTCAAACGTGATGCATTCCACAGACACGACAGGGCACCGGAGGTGGTATATTCAGGAAGTGCAAGGGTTGCGATGTCGTTTAAGAAGGAGGGCCTGGCCGGAGAGGGGCCCAACCGTGGTACGTCGATTCCGGGAGCCGTCGAATGAGCAGACTCAAGATAAAGTTGTCCTCCGGTCTTTTCGTCTGGAGTTTGACCGTGGCCGTGTCCTGCGGCCAGCTCCCCACCGAACTGTTGGCGCCCCTGGCAAAGCTGAAAGGGATCTGCAGTGTGCCCGACTGCGGTGCGGGAGACGTGGCGCTTCAGGTGGCCCGGAGGACCCCGTTACTCGTCCATGCCTTCGATGCCGATCGCGGGCAGGTCTCGGCCGCGCTGGCCATGAGAGAGCAGTCGCCCGATTGTCAAAACCGTGTGATCTTCGAACGGATTGGCCATACTCCCCTTATTCGCCTGAAGGACGACACCAGATTCGATGGGGGTTCGGCGATACGGTCGCGGCGTACGACTTGAATGAAGAAAAGCTGCTCTGGACCCATCACGATTCGAATATCGACTCGCGCGGCATGGGCATGCTGGGCGATCGGTTGTTCTACTATGTTCCCGGTCGACGGCTGGCCTGCCTCGATCGAAACTCAGGCAGCCCGCTCTGGACGAATGATCAACGTGAAACGATGGATTTGATCGAGGCCGAGGCACACGGGTTACCGGGCACTCCCGGGTTTCGTACGGCGGCGCTGACATTAGCCACGCCCGTCGGTTTGTTTCTTCAGGGTCAAAAACGAGCGAATGTCGTGGCCTTCGGTTTGACTGACGGAGAGTTTCTTTGGAGCAGAAAGAAGTTTCACAACAATCCAAACATGCTGTACGTCGGGGGCCAGTTGCTGATCAGTGGAATCGAGAATAACGGAGCCGTCCAGGTACTCGATCCGGCCACCGGCGCAACGACAAAGAACCTGAATTTCTGGAAGGGATCTTGTGCTCGGCTCACTGGGAGCCCGGAAGCCCTATTCTGCAGGGGCGAAGGATTCGGACGGTTCGATTTGGCCAGCCAGACGTATACGGCGGAACGCTCTGCACGGCCTGGCTGCAATGACGGCGTACTGGCCGCCAACGGACTGCTCTACGTTGGCCCCTGGTTGTGTGATTGCAACCTGGCCATCCTGGGCCAAATGGCCCTCGGTTCTGCTCACACTCTTGACGCCCAGTCGCAAACCGTGACCGCCGATCAGGTTGAGCGCATCGGTCACACGGTCCGCGAGCCTGGCGACGAAGAGAACGAGGTTGACTGGCCAACCTATCGCCACGATTCGAGTCGATCGGCTGCGACACCAGCCCAGGTTCCCAGCTCGGCGAAAATCTTGTGGCAGTGGAAGCCGGACCTCAAGACATCATTGACGCCGTCGATCGCGGTCGGTAGCCGCATCTACCTGGCCGGCGACGACGGGCGTGTGAGTGCACTCGATCGGCGTACGGGAACTCTCGACTGGTCGCACGTAACCGGCGGGCCGATTTTGGCCGCCCCCACTTTCTGGAGGGGGCGGATTCTGGTCGGTTCGGGCGATGGCTACGTCTATTGTCTCGACGCTCGGGACGGAAAACTGATTTGGCGGTTTCGTGTTGCTCCGGTCGAGCGGCGCATGATGGTCTACGGAAAACTCTGTTCAACATGGCCCGTAAACAGTGGTGTCGTGGTTCACAACCATGTCGCCTATGCGGCGGCCGGGATCATGTTCCGCGACGGCACACATGTGGTCGCCCTCGACGCAAACTCGGGCGAGCTGAAATGGCATAATGGTTCGACCGGCAGACCCCTCAATGCACGGTTTGAATTGCAGGCTGCGTCCGCTCAGGGAGGGCTCGCCGTTGGAGCCGGCCGACTCTGGCTGGCCTCGGGCAATGTGGTTGCGCCGACTTCGTTCGACTTACAGACGGGCGAGGCACGGGTGGTCCCCGCTCAGAGAATCCCCGTATGGAATTCCGTCATGGCGCAGAAGCCGGAACCGGGTGGTCGCGATGTGTTGGTGTTTCAGGATCGCATGGTCTTGCACGGTGGCCGGTTGCTTTATAGCGGCAAGGGCCAGGTTGTGACCGCGGCACAGGTGAACTACCGGTTGGTCGACGAAAAAGGACAATTGGCCGGTCCGTCGTTTACGCCGGTCCGACACTCGGCGCTCGCGCCAACCTGGGATGATCAAGTCTTTGTCACACTCACCTCGCGATATGGCGACGTCGTCGCCTGGCCCACATCGGTGGTTCACAAACAACTGGGTAGTGCCCTTAAGACGATGGTGGACATGGACCGGGACGTACCGGGAGAACAACCCGAGAAATGGGGGCAATACAATCAAATTGGACGGATTTTTGGAGCTGTCGAACGGCAGTTGCGGACCTCGAGCCAATGGCCTCAACGAAAACAGCAAGTCTATGCGATGAACCTGACGAAGAACGCGTTGGTCATGTTAGGGAGGCCCGTGCGTGGTTCGGCCGGTTGGTATGCCGCTGCCTACGACAAGAAAAAAGGTGGGGAAGTGTGGAGTGTGCCGCTTCCCGCCGAACCGGAACTGGATGGCCTTTGCGTCGATCGAGACGGCAACGTGCTGGTCACTCTCAACGATGGGCGTTTGATCTGCATCGGAGGTCCCTGACACCGGCGGAGGAAACGGGGACAGGTACAATTCTTCCGGTTGATTGAGCATGATAGGTAAGCTGCTTCTCGTGCGGAAACAATGTATGGTCACGTGAAGTCGCGTTGTTCTGTTTTTGCTTTTTGTAGCCAAGCCTGGGAGCCGCTTCACACCCCGTCTTCTTAGGCTGCTGGACCGAAGAACAGTGTCAGACGGCCGTTCCTAAAGAATAGCCATAGAACGAATACGGCGACGTGATCGGGGCGCAGGGAGGGC
>CAYNDU010000533.1:0-4421 GCA_964395615.1 uncultured Pirellulaceae bacterium
TGAATGCCAGACCTCCGATAGCCAACAGCAGTAACGATCCAAACAGACGCGCCCGGGAAGCCGGTGCGAGCTGGTTGAGCCGTGTCGTCGTTTCCGCGAGTAAAACAACCAAATCTGACCTCCCGGTCGACGTGTATCGAGCGGACCGTGTTTGTGGGAACGCAGATCCGGGACAACCGAGCGACCTGTGATTCTGAACGACGCCCGAGCCGTCACCGGGCCCCCATACGCCCGGCAGTCATACTCCATCTACCAGTGCAGACCCGCACGAGGTTGCACCGCATAGTGCTCTTCGAACTGTTCGATCCAACGCCGAGCGTCTTCGTCAATCTCCGCAGGTAGCACGATTTGAAGTTCCGCGTACAGGTCTCCTATGTTGCCATTCGGCTGGGCAATACCGAGTCCCTTGAGACGGAGTCGTTGTCCGCTCGAAGAGCCGGCCGGAACGGTCACCGTGATTTGGCCCTTCGGAGTGGGGATATCGACTTTGGCACCCAAGGCGGATTCGCCGAGTGTGATCGGCACTTTCAACTCCAAATCCCGTCCGCGACGTCGGAAGAACGGATGAGGAGTAATCGTCACCGTCAACAACAGATCGCCGGCCGGACCTCCGCCTGGACCTTGCTCCCCTTGCCCCCGGACTCTGATTTTCTGCTGATTCTCGACACCGGCGGGGATCCGAACGCTGATTTCTTCGGTTCTGCCATCGGGTCGTCGGATGGTCAGGTTAACCTCCCCCCCTTGCACGGCGGTCACAAACGGAATCTCAATCGACTGTCGGACCGAGGCGCCTCGGCGAGGCCCCGAACGACGCCGCGCCGATCGGCGGCCGGAAAACTGTTCGAAAATATCCGAAAACCCTTCCGGGCCGCGACCGCCGAACATCTGGGCAAAGTCCATATCGCCGAACCCGCCACCGGGTCCCTGTCGAAACCCGCCCCAGGGGCTCGCACCCTGTCCGTGCATCGCCTCGAAGGAGCTCCCGTAGCGGTCATATAACTCGCGCTTCTCGGGATTGTTCAGCACGTCATACGCCTGCTGTACCTGTTGGAAACTTTTCTTGGCGGCCGCATCGCCCGGATTCAGATCGGGGTGGTATTTTCGTGCCAACTCGCGGTAAGCCCTTTGGACTTCGGCCTGCGACGCCGATCGGGAGATCCCGAGAATCTTGTAGTAGTCTTCGTCCATGGTCTGTATGAATGGTTGGGAAATCAGGAAGGCAGCTGCGACCGGCATCTGCCGGCTAACCAGAGGTGTCCGAGCGGCCGATCGTCCGCCAAGATAACAACAGTCTACGCCTAACCCGCCTCAATTGCCAGCTGACCCGCCGTCGCCCGGTCGTTTGACAACCGTCCGTTGACGATCGACAATTCCCGGTGGCCCCGTCGCTTCATCCACGGATACCCGTGAAACGCCGGTCGCCTGCATGACGCTCGCCGGAGACGGAGTCGGGCGCCGGAATCGATGTCGGGCGCTGCAATCGGAGTCCGAGGGCGCGCTGGTAACTGATCGTCGCCCCATTTGAATTTTGATCGACCGCGTCAGGACACTAATCAGGAAACCAACAATGAACTGGATTCAGCAGGCCGCGGTCGACACCGCAACGTCCATTGGAGTTTTCTCGCGCGAGCGATCGAACCAGTCGCGGGTCCGCCGTGTCAGGTCGCGTCGTTGGAAAACCGTGTGCATCGTGATGGTAGGCCTGGTATGGGCACTTGATGGGCCGTCTGAGACGAGCGCCAAGACGGAAGGAGAATTTGAAATCAAGGTCGTGGATGCGGACAGCGGGCAGCCGATCGCCGCGACCATGTATCTGCGTAACAGCCGAGGCCGATCGATTCCCGCAGGCCGACTCCCATTCTGGAAGAACCACTTTTCTTTTCAGAGCCAGGTCGTCTTGAAGCTGAGGCCTGATCACTACACGTTTGAATTGGAACGGGGACCGGAGTACCAGGTCCGATCGGGCGGATTCGAGATCCGGCGAGGAGCGACGGACAATCAGACGGTCAGCCTGCAGCGATTCGTCGACATGAAGCAAGAAGGATGGTGGTCGGGCGACCTGCACATTCACCGACGTCCTGCCGAGATTCCCTTGTTGATGCTCGCCCAGGACCTGCATGTGGCGCCGACGATCACGTGGTGGAACCAGCGGCGCAGCTGGCAAGGCGACTCGGTCCCTTCTGCCGACCCGGTTCCGGTAGGTACCGACCGCTTTTATCAGTTGCTGGCCGGCGAGGACGAGCGGGGTGGCGGGGCACTGCTCTATTTTAATCTGCGCAAACCGTTGGATTTTCCCGCGAATACCGAGCGCGAGTATCCCCCAATGAGCCGCTGGTTGACCATCGCCTCCGACCAGCCGCAGGCCCACATCGACATTGAAAAGCCGTTTTGGTGGGACATGCCCATCTGGGTGGCGATGGGGAAGTGTCACTCGATCGGACTTGCAAACAACCACATGCAGCGACTTGGGATGCTGGCGAATGAAGCCTGGGGAAAACCACGAGATACAACGCTCTACCCTCCGCCGCTGGGCAATGGTTTCTGGAGTCAGGACATCTACTACCACCTGCTCAACTGCGGGTTGCGGATCCCGCCGTCTGCCGGCAGCGCCTCGGGGGTACTCGACAACCCGGTCGGTTACAACCGGGTCTACGTACATTGTGACGGACCGTTCAGCTACGAGAAATGGTGGGAAGGCCTTCGGGCCGGTCGAGTCGTCGTGACTAACGGACCACTGCTCAGACCGCTTGTCAACGGCAAGTATCCGGGGCACGTCTTTCGCGGGCCGGAAGGGGCGCCGATCAAGATGAACGTGCAATTGAACCTCGCCTTGAGAGACCCAGTGAAATACCTGGAAGTCGTAAAAAACGGAAAGGTCGTGCATGAGGTACGGCTGGAAGAATACCGACAACGTCGCGGGAAGCTGCCCGAGGTCCTGTTCGAACGATCCGGCTGGCTGCTCGTCCGCGCCGTTACTTCGAACGCCGACACGTTACGTTTCGCCTCGACGGGCCCCTACTACGTGCAGATTGGCAAGCAGCCTCGGATCAGTCGCACGTCGGCTCGTTTTTTTGTGGATTGGGTCGATCAGCGCATGGCGCAGTTTGCCAATCTTCCACCCGACCAACGCCTGGAAATCCTGAAGCAACAGCGGATAGCCAAGGCGTTCTGGCAGGACAAACTGGACCGCGCCAACGACGATTGACGCCCCGTAGGCCTAAGGTGCCTGCCGAGCCTATTGTCTGCGCGAAGGCTCCGCTATACTCGGCACTGGTCGGCGAATCAGCCGGCCGGGAATTCGATATGGATCGCGCAGTTTCGCCTATTCTCGCCGGCGGCCTCGATGAAAACGACGTGGAGATCCCTATATCCCTACAAGTCGAGATACCTCGACGTTGCCGGCGTGCGCCTGCACTATGTACGCGAAGGAGACGGTCCTCAATTACTGATGGTGCATGGCAACCCAACGTGGTCCTTCTATTGGCGAAACGTGATCAACGGCCTGAAGTCCGAATACCAGACGATTGCCGTGGATCATGTGGGATGTGGACTGAGCGATAAACCGGAGCCGTATGATTATTGCCTCGATACGCACATCAAGAACCTGACGGCCGTGATCGACTCGTTGGACCTTCGGCGAGTCACATTGGTCGCCCATGATTGGGGTGGTGCGATCGGTTTGGGTGCCGCCCTGGCTCGCCGAGACCGCGTGGCCGGGATTATCCTGTTCAACACGGCCGCGTTCCCACCTCCCTTTATCCCGTGGCGAATCCGTGCGTGCCGCATTCCCGGAATCGGCACCTGGGCGATCCGGCGACTCAACCTGTTTGCACGCGCTGCGATTCGGATGGCCGTTCGTCACCACGAACGGATGACGGGTGACGTGCGGTCGGGCCTGCTGGCACCCTACGACTCATGGGACCATCGAGTAGCCATCGATCGATTCGTGAAGGATATCCCGGCGAGTTCCGGTCACCGCACCTGGAAGACTCTGGCAACTCTCGAACAGGAATTGCCACAACTGTCCGATATCCCGTGCCAACTGGTCTGGGGAATGCGCGATTGGTGTTTCCGGCCCGTGTGCCTCGACCGACTGCTCCAGAATTGGCCGAGGGCTGATGTCTACCGCATTCACGATGCGTCGCACTACGTGATCGAAGACAGCCACGAACTGATCGTGCCTCGCATGCGGTCGTTCCTCGAGACACTTTACGGCGACCATCCGTGATGCCCCACACTGATCATTCTCCGACCCTGCCGGAGTCGGCCGACCGACCAATGACCATTGGGCAATGCGCCTCGCTCGCTTGCCTCCTGGAGGTCGCGGCCCCCAAACCGGGTAATGTCCATCGCGGGGCCGACTTCGCTGAAATGGGACTCGTCGATTTTCTGGTGAGTGCCACCGCCATCGGTCCAGTCAT
>CAYNDU010000534.1:0-4416 GCA_964395615.1 uncultured Pirellulaceae bacterium
GTCGGAATCTCTCGCTTCTCCTCCTTCTCACAAGGGTCGGGATCACAATAATATGCCAGTGACCCGTCGCGGAGCGATGAATAAAGCCGCCCGCCGGCGACGATCATCCCGTCAAAAACGGGCGATGCCGGCAGCGAAATGTCGGCCAGCGTCTTGCCATCGGCAGCCGCGACCAGCTGCAACGCGGCTCCTCGGTCACCGAGATACGCCTGTTCCGCGGCGACAGGGTCCTCAAGCGTCAATTGACCCGAGCGCAACTCGGGCAGCTCCGGAGGGCCGGCGAGGCATAGCGTGTCGCCGGCCAAAACCAGCGCACGAACTAAAAGTGGAACCGGTCGGCTCCATTCGGTGCGATAGACTTTCGGAGCACCATACCGCTTATTCCGTTCGGTAACCGTGATGCCGGCGGCCTGCCCCGATCCGGAATATCGGAGATGCTGTCGGTCGCGATCGACGGGTAACGGAAGCGGGGCCGAACGGTCCATCGCAAACAGTCGATACGTCTCACCTCCGCGAACCTGACCGGCCCCACCACCCGGGTATTTATCGCGGCCAAATCCATAAATCGTCTTCTCGTCGAGGCAAAGCAGACGACCGGCGGGAACCATGTTGCCCATGCGCGGCCAGATACTCCAGCCCGATTCGTTTCGGGGAGGCATGCAGACAGGATCGGATGCATATAACCAGTAAGTTCGGTGCCACCAGGCATCGTCCAGGAACCCGGTCGGAGCCAGAAGGTGAGGTCCTCCGGTGGCCAGGTCGTCATCCGAGTCGAAATCCACTTTCAAATGCCGCAGGTAGACGTCGACGCCGTCCGACAAGAGAATGTCATTGAGCGCTCCACGTAAGTCGACTCCACCCAGAGGCTGTTGACCCGACTCGGTGTCCAAACTGTTGATAACTCTACGACCCAGCGGCTTGCCGGTCAGCGGATCGAGTCGCCAGACGTGGAGTCCGCCATCCAGATACGACGAACGACCGGCTGCCGCCCAGACGGTGCCCTCGTGTACCAGGACACTTCCCGGCACCGGCCAGGCAGACTCCAATTGTCCGCGCACCATAATCAAGCGATCGTCGGGTGCCGCCCGAAAACGCCACGCTAACCGGCCATCCAACGCCCGAAGTGCATACACGTAGCCGTCGGCCGATCCAAACAGGACCAGGTGCCGGAGCAGAGTGGGCGGCGAATCGATTCGAGCATCGGCCTGAAACTGCCACACACGCGTTCCATCCTTGGAATTGAGGGCAGTTACCGTGTGAGTCTCACTGGAAACCACAAAGACCTGACCGCGGGCCATGACCGGAGCGGTTAGCCGGCCACCAATCGTCTGACTCCACTTCGGCTCGAGCGTGTTCGGCACTTCCGATTCGGTCCGACCACTCCGTTCGCTGTCGTGGCGATAGGTCGTCCACTGATCGAGACGTTGGATTCCCGGTGTCGAATGGTCTGACTCAATCGCTTCACCATAGGCCGGGCCGGTGTCGAGTCGATGGTGATCCGCGTCGCTCTCTGCGGGAGCAGGAACACCGGCCGCCATGGCGCTGAGCCCTCGGACCATAGTCTTGATATTACACGCGCAGGAATGGGGCGGTGCATAGAGCAAGCCGTTGCAGGGCAGGACACCGTACTGGCAAGTTCCTCGGATCCAGTGATTCGCGTCGATTCGGCCCGTGTCAAGTTCAATGAACTCCACGCCCGAGCGGCTCGACAAGATGTACCGGTTAGTCGCCTTCGGGCGATAGCACCGATGATGGGCCAGCGTCGGATAGGCCCAGGCCGCCTCCGTATCGCGCGACGTTTCCAGCACACCGGTCAACGCGTTCAATCCTTCTTGAAAGTCGGCCGAACCGCGACTACGCTTCGTCCCGCGCCAAAGCAGGTCGTCGATGACAAAAAGGTCCGGTGGTGAATTAAAACCCTGCGCGGCGGTACCGGTCCATTGTTGCCGGCCGTCGTCGAGCGACAGCGCCGTGACTGATTGAAAATCGGCAACATAAACCATGTTGCCTCGTGCGGTGAGCGTTGGCGTTGCCCAGCGCGATGCGGCCGGCCCGGCCAGGCGAATGGGCCGCTCAACTCGCCAACGCTCAACGCCTGTGTCCGCACGGCGGCAGACGACGTGCTTGCCGGACAAATAGACAACCGAATCGCCCGACGCCGTCACCGGGAGCAACGTACCCGGTTCCACTGCCTGCTTCCATATCAGGGCACCGGTCCGGGGATCAGCCGCCAGCAGCATGCGAGCGTTACCCGGCGTCGACGACCGGCCACGGTTACCGACGACGGGTCGGTCACCGGTCAACATGAAGAGCCGGTCGCCGGTAACAAGTATCTGTCGCGTTCGATCGGAATCGAGGACGGTGAGGAGCGTCTTCCCGGTAACTGCGTCCAGCATGGAAACGGGCGCGTTTCCACCGAGAGTGACGTACACTCGGTCTTCCACGGCTACGAGTCGAAAGGGAAGATCGGCAGGCCCGCTGCGAAATGAGCGAAAATGATCCGCCCATTCGGCAATGGGCCGTTTCCACAGAATGACACCGTTAAAGGCGTCGCGAGCGACAAGTTGCCAATGGGACGGCAACCGGATATCAGCAGTGAGCCCCTCGTCGACGATGTAGAACAGCCGGCCGGCCGCCGAGACCATGGCACTGACGCTCGCCAATTGCTCGTGGCTTCGGGCAAACTTTGGATCGCCGAGCCATTGCAGATGTCGAGGTGGACCGACACGCTGGTCCTGGGCAACGGCGTTGTTATTCGGACCGTGCAGGTAGTGCGTCCATTGATCAATCTCGCCCGGCCACGGCTTGCGAAACGTGCGCCACCCCTGCCCTGCCCTGATACAGGCCGATCCCAACGGCGCCAGGACACGATTTCGCTCAGCCTCAGAAACCTCCGCCCCTTTGCCGACAATCAATAGGTTGACAAGGTTATCCGCGTAGGGCAGACGGGCGTCCTTCCAATGATGGACGGATATCCGGCCATATCGGTCGAGCCCGCCGAGCGCCCGCCGAACCAGTTCCGTCCGAGCACGGTCCGGGCACAAACCGTGAACCACAAACCGTGCTGAATTGAATCGGTCGGACGTGAGCAGCCCTTGATCGGTCCCAACCACCACGATCAGGCCGCCGGCCGTGCGAGTCGCCTCGACAGCCTGGAGGACGGTCGGATACTGCTCGCCGGTCGTCAACACATCCTCTGCCCTCAACAATGGGCACAGCAAGCAGACGGCCAGAAGAACGTTCCCGAACTGTGCGTATCGCAGGTAGGTGTGCATGCGGTATGCCCCTTGAGTGTCAATCGGACAGAAACGAGACTTTCGAAGAAAGCGAAAATGCTGATCCGAGGTGCGCGTCACGTGGAACATGTGGGTCTCAGTAAGGTCCGCATTTGCTCGTGCAGGAAATCAACCGGCCGCCGCTCGCTGACAATCGGCCACGGACATCCGTCGTCAATTCGGTCGGTCCGTCACTTAGGTAATTCGTCAATTCGGTAATTCGTCAATCACCTCGAGAATGGCCAGGGAATTGACGATGATCGCCAACCCGAGACGCTTGCGGATCAGTCCTTGGGTGTAGACCAGTTTATACCGTTCGTCCAGGAAATGTTGACCGTGCACAAGCCCAATCACTTTGTGACGATCAGGCCCGGTCTCCAGATACACGGGTCCGCCACTGTCGCCTTCAAAAGAATTGTAGTCGACCAGAAACGTCGGATGGGTCGCGTAAGGTGTAAGCGGATAGCTGGCGATACAGCCGAGTCGAGTCAGTGGGACGCCGGCCGCGTTGGGCTTGAACTGTGCCGCGTGCGGGAAGCCGACACACCGCACCAGTGATCCGGGGCCGATCGCGGGCTGCTTCCAGTCATCGGCCGTAGCCAGATCGTCCGTGGATAGAGTCTTGAGGTCGACTCCGGCCACGTCGGTTAACGGCAACACGGCCACATCCTGACGAGGATGTTGAAACCAGGCCGGTTTGCCGTCACGGCGTACAGTAATCTTGATCGGTGAGGCCACGAACGAGCCGGTGGACTTCCGTCGGCGCAGGACCAGTGTCGCATCGTCCGAGTCCATTTTCTCAAACGCATGAGCGGCCGTTACGAGCAACACTCGCGCGGTTCCCGACCGATCGGAAGGGACGACCTGGCGAATGAGGAATGCCGTGCCGCTGGTCTTGGGGTGTTCGATACGGTACGTTGCCTCGACAACTCGCGTGGCAAAACCGGGCTCGGCGGCCACACTGAGCGGGGTCACAAAAACTAGGAAAAGCAGCGAAACAAGTCGGCGCATGGAAGGATGTCTTCTTTCTAAGGGAGGATAGTGGCACTTCGGCGCCCAGACGATATGAATAATATACAAAAGAAACGCGTATCCGTTCACGGCCGAAGGCCGAGAACGGATACAACGGAGGATACATGCA
>CAYNDU010000535.1:0-4407 GCA_964395615.1 uncultured Pirellulaceae bacterium
GTGCCGATCGGCGGCGCACGATTTTTGTCCCCGTCCCGGCTTATCCTCGAACAACGCGAGGATTAGAATAGAGCCTCAATCGCCATCGCCGACCCCAACAGCCCTGTACGGATTCGTTGGGGATCCCTGGTGCAAAGCGATTCCCGTGGTTGTTGACCGAACGAGCCGGTGTGGACCGGCTGACCTCTTCGTTCCTCCTTTAAGACCTTTGCCGGGTCGTCACCGCCACCATTGAGCGGTCGTTGGCGCCGGCAGAACCTGGCTCGCCGGTTGTGCCGTCGCCTTGCATGCGCTACGACACATCGCGGGCCAAGTTGGGGGCGGTGCAGAATGATCAATACGTTGTATTTACCCGAGCTGCGCGAGATGATTCGCGCGAGTGACCAGCTTGGGCTACGCGAATTCTGCACGGCTCTGCATCCGGCCCGCACGGCCGAGTTCATGGAAGGACTGGACCCGGGAGAATCATGGGCCGTTCTTCGCCATGCCGAGAGTCAGTTACGATCACAGATCTTCAGCTATTTTGATTCGGAGACCCAGACCGGCATCATTGAGAGCCAACCCCGTTCGGAGGTTGCCGAGTTAATTGCAGATCTTCCACCGGACGATCGAGTGGATATGATCGAGGAGGTCGATGAAGAAGCGGTGGCAGAGCTGTTGCCCTTGCTACCGATCGAGGAGCGACGGGACATCTTGCGGCTTTTGGGCTATGCCGAAGACACGGCGGGTGCCTTGATGACAACCGACGTCGCGAAATTGCCGGAATCGCTCACCGTGCGCGACGCCCTGCGGGAACTCGGGCGACAAGCCGAAGAGCTGGAAACGATCTACTACTTGTACGTTGTGGACGAGAAGGACCATCTTCGTGGTGTCGTCTCGGCGCGGCAACTCGTGTCGCAACTGGGTCGTCCCGATACGCCGCTGGCGGAACTGATGGAAACGGACGTCGTGTCCGTCAACGTGACGGACGACCAGGAAGACGTGGCCCGTACGGTGGCGAAGTTCGACCTGCTGGCGATCCCGGTCGTCAATCACGAGCGTGCTCTTCTTGGGATTATCACTCACGATGACGTGATCGACGTGATGCGGGAAGAGGCCACGGAAGACGCCCACCGTATCGCCGCCATGGATCCTCTGGACGAGGGGTACTTGAAGACGGGCCTCTTCACTCTCGGTTGGAAACGGGGCATGTGGTTGGCCATCCTGTTCATACCAGGTTCGCTCACCGCGTTGGCGATGCAGCATTACGGTGACGATTTGAAGAACTGGATGTGGCTGGCCTGGTTTGTTCCACTGATCATTTCGAGCGGTGGAAACACGGGCAGTCAATCGGCGACGCTGATCATTACAGCCTTGGCCACCGGTGACATCACGCTCGCCGATTGGGCCCGCGTCGTATGGCGAGAGCTTCGGGTAGGATTATTGCTCGGAGCTATGCTCGGTTTGATCGGCTTCGTCGGAGCGTGGCTGGTTATGGGGAGCTTCTGGTACGCCGTGATTCTGCCGATGGCCTTGATGCTGGTCGTGACCTGCGGAACGTTAGCCGGTTCGATCCTCCCGCTGATCTTTCACCGACTGGGCCTTGATCCCGCGCTAATGTCGAATCCCTTTGTCGCGGCCATCATGGACATACTTGGGATCCTGATCTACATGAACGTGGCGCTGGCCGTGCTTCACACACTTCCAACCTCGTGATGCAGCGAATCTGAGTCACGTCCGGGGCAAGGGTCGATCGCTCAGACGTCGAATCCAATGTCACCGATATAGAGTTGCAAGATCTGGCTTTGGACCTTGATGGCCCGAATGAGAATCCAGATCTGGTCCGGCGAGAATTTTTTGGGATCGGAGCGAGCTAATCGCTCCAACTCGTCGGTCATTGCCGCATGTTGATCGGTCGCCGCCTGCAGACGAAGGCCCATCGCTTTCCAGGCCTGCGTCAACCGGATGTCGTCGCCCAACTCCTCCAGATTGTCGGTGGCGTTGCTTAGCAACAGGCACAGCCGAGCGACGTCGCGGGCATCGGCCCCCGGTTGCAGTTTCTCGATTCGTTCAGCTAATTCGGCGCAGTTCATTCTTTGGGTCAACCTGCCGGCATCGATGGGTCATTCGGTTTGCACGACTCTACAGCAAATGTAGGTCAGCGTTCATTACCTGACCGAGACTAATCAGAAATAGTCGGTCATTCCGGTTGTGACGGTCAGAGCGTCCGCCGTGTCTGAATTCCGGCCAGCAGAGCTTCGTAATGACCGTAAATCCGGCCGACGGCCGATTCGACGCCGAACCGAGCAACCGCTCTCTGTCGGGCAAAACGCCCGATAGACGCCCGGCGTTTCTTGTCGCCGAGCAATTCGGCGACCGCCTTGCACAGAGATTGCGAATCGCCTGGTGGCACCAGCAGGCCGGTGCGACCGGTCGACCCGAAAATCTCGCGAGTCCCGCCGACGTCGGTGGCGATAACGGGGCAGCCGGCCGCGGCGGCCTCCAGGAGAACTCGCCCCAGCGGTTCCTGTCTCGCAGCATGAACGAGCAGCGCCAGTTCGTTGAGCAGGCGATGGATGTCGTTGCGCACGCCCAGCAGGTGCACTCTGCCGTTCAAGTTCGATCGGACGGCCGCTTGATGGATCGATTTCTCGAAACGAATCGCCTCGTCCTTGCCGGAAAACCGCCGCCCAATCAGAACGAAATGGGCCTGGCTGGACCGGTCCGCGATCCGCGCCGCTGCCTCCAGGAACAGGTCCGTCCCCTTCCGCATGCCAATCTGGCCAATTGCCCCGACCAACGGTGTGCTCCGATCCAACCCCAACTCATCATGAAGGTAACCGTTTGATGCAGCAGGTTGGAATCGGTCCAGATCGACTCCGTTATGACTGACGTAGGTCTTGTGATTGTCGAGTCCGAAACGGACGTACCATTGCCGAGTGGCCTCGGATACGGTCAGGATACGAACATGGCCATTCAGATCGCGAATGGCCTGAGCACTTAATCGAAGGATGTCTCGCATATGTACCAGGTGGGGCACGTCGGACTCTTGAAACACCGGGCCGCTCAGACGGCCCATGGCCACACTGTTCGCGTGAACGATGGATGCGTCCGTTTCGACCGCGAGCCGCCTGATATCGTCCCGCAGCGACTGCTGATCACGCCGCTTCCCGAGCGAGTCCCGTACGCAAAAAGGGTGATGTTCCACGTCGAGGCGGCGAAGTTCATCAGCCAGCGGTCCCGAGGAGGGGGCCGCAACAACCATGTCAAACGACCGTCGCTTCAAGCCGGGAAGGACGGACAGCATGGAGTGTTCCCCTCCATTGAGAGAGGGGAATTCGCAGAGGACGAGCACGCGAGGCATCAGCGCATCACCACTGGAATGACACCGTTCGGTGAAAAGTCACTCGACTAGAGTATTCCATAGTTGGTCAGAGTATTCCGCAGAATGGATTCCTCGCTCGCTGTGAGCGCCGTTAGTGGCAATCTCAATTCGCCCGTATCACGGTCCAACATTCGCATCGCCGCCTTGATCGGGATCGGATTGGTGGCCAGTCCCAGCATATCGCGGCACAGGGGGAACAGGCGATGATGGACCTGTCTCGCCTCGTCCACTCGGCCCTCTTGAAACGCCTTGACCAACTGCACCATGTCGCGAGGCACGATGTTCGCCGCGACCGAGACAACTCCTTCGGCACCGATCGACAGCAAAGGGAGGGTCAGGCTGTCATCACCGCTCAAGACGGTCAGACGGGTCGTGGCAAGGATCTGCGACGCCTGATCGAGGGAGCCGGTAGCCTCCTTGACCAACGCGATTTGTTCCAACTCCGCCAAACGGGCGATCGTTTCCGGTTCAATGTTCTTTCCGGTTCGCCCCGGGATATTGTAGACACACAACGGAATGCCCACATCTTCGGCGATTGCCTTGTAATGTTGGTAAAAACCGTTCTGCGTCGGTTTGTTGTAATAGGGTGCGACCATCAGCGCCGCGTCGGCCCCTTCCTTGGCCGCCCAGCGCGTGAGTCGGAGCGCCTCGGCGGTACTGTTCGACCCTGTTCCCGCCATGACCTTGACTCGACCATTCGCCGCTTGCACCACTTCGGAAATCATCCGCTCATGCTCTTCGTGAGTCAGCGTCGGGCTCTCGCCCGTTGTACCGACCGGGCAGAGACAGACGGCCCCCTCCTCAATCTGAAAATCGACCTGTCGGCGCAGCGCCTCGACATCCAGTCGGTTGTCGCGAAACGGCGTTACCAAGGCGACGGAAACGCCGGCAAATGCTGATCCCTTGCGTGTCATCGTGCCTCACACTCCCCATATGAAACGTCTTCACGTCCCTTGTTCAGTGGAATCGAGCCTCTAATCAAGATCCGAGTTCGCTCATCATACGCAGGTCGTCAGCTTGCCGCCAGAACCCTGCCGCTCAAT
>CAYNDU010000536.1:0-4375 GCA_964395615.1 uncultured Pirellulaceae bacterium
CAAGATCGCGCTGAATAATACGTCCACCCAAAACGAGCCCGTTCCTGCACCCTGTTCGAAGGCCGTCGTCCGGGGCCCGGCGGCCTGTCCAGTGTGACCGCCCGCGACGGCCTGTGACCGCGTCCCAATGACCTGGTGTTGGGGCATCATGTTTGGGCGTTACGTTGGGGCCGGGTGTTGGGGAGTCTCGGCTTTTCCATTAGGCTTAGGCCGATACTCGTCCGCGGCGAGCGTCGATTCGGCGACGCCGAGCGCCCCAGGCGGGGCCGGCCGAGCGCCGGTTGGCGAACAAACACGACAGCGACCGAATTCACGCCGGTGACCCCGGAATCGTCTGTGTTGCATGAGGATTCGTTGATGGAATTGGCACTTTGGCAAGTCGTCGCCCTGGCCGTCGTGCAGGGATTCACCGAGTTCTTACCGATCAGTTCGAGTGGTCATCTGGTCGTCTTGTCCGCCCTGATGACACACGGAGACCCGAGTCAATTAGAGGTGGGCGACGTCAGTGTCGTGTTGCATTTGGGGACGCTGTTGTCGATTCTCGTGTTCTACTGGCGGCGAATTGCTCGGCTGGTCGGGGAGGACCGGCGAGTGATTCGGTTATTGCTGATCGGCTCATTGCCGGTCGTTCTGGTCGGGTTACCGATCGAGTTGTTCTGCAAGCACCTGATTGAGATCCCTCTACTGGCCGGGTTTATGCTGCCGGTTACGGGCCTGGTCTTGCTCTGGGCCACACGGGAATTGAGCGGAGAACGGCGTTATCCTGAGCTGACCAACCGGGGCGCGCTGGCGATCGGTTTGGCCCAAGCGGCGGCGATCCTGCCCGGAATCTCTCGCAGCGGAACAACGATCAGTGCCGGTTTGAAACTGGGTCTCAAGCCCGAATCGGCCGCCACGTTCTCATTTCTGTTGGCAATTCCAGCCATTGGTGGAGCCGGGCTGCTTAAAGGCGCCAAAATGGTCATGAAGGCCGAATGGACGACGCCATGGCCGTACCTGTTGGTCGGGGGGGTGGTCTCGTTCTTCGTTGGGCTGCTGGCGCTCAAGTGGCTTATTGATTGGCTCGAACGAGGGCGGTTGAGGCTTTTTGCCTGGTGGTGCATACCGCTGGGCATCGGCGTGACGATCTGGCAACTCGTTCGTCTGCTTGGCTCCTGACGTGCTCCATTTCCGGGGCCGACTTCCTGAGGGTGCCACCGGTGATCGGGTTGGCCCGTTGTTTGACGGGCCGGTCGGTGATTGAAGTTGCCTGCCCGTCCGCTTAGTCTAATTGTACCGGTCGGGTGCGCGAGTGAACCGGGAATGGTGCGACAACGACGATACCCTGCCACAGACGAATCGACAACTTGGAGAATCAGCCGTGCCCCGACGAATCCTGTTGACCGTGTCCGTTCTTGGTTTCCTGACTGTCCACCTGATGGCGGCGGATGACGCGCCCGAGTCGGAGGTTGACGGCAATCGCGCGAAGCAGTACGTAGCTCATCTGAGCACCGATGCACTGCAGGGACGCATGACGTGCACCCCCGGTTACCGTCAGGCAGCCGAGTGGGTCGCGGGCCGATTCAAGCAATGGGGATTGCAGCCGGCGGGCGAGGACGGCACCTACTACCAAAAAGTGACGATTCGCGCGTTCGAGACCAAAGAGGGTGTTCCTGAACTGGCGGTTGGCGGTCGGCGTTTTGCCTACGACGACGAGGATTTCTCGATCGACGATCTTTCGACGCCCGGCGTGACCGTGCGCGGTGAGGTCGTGTTCGTCGGGTATGGGATCTCGGCTCCCAAGAAAGGGCTCGACGAGTATCACGAGCTGAATGTCAAGGGGAAGATCGTACTCGTCCTGACCGGATCGCCGACGGCTGCGCCGGAGCCGCGCCGGATGTTTCAACGTAGCCCATCGTCGTCCGACGAAGATAAGGAAAAAAAGGCCAAGGATGTGTGGCAGGTCGAATCTCTGCGGGCGGCCAAGATCAAGACGGCCTACGACCACGGGGCGGCAGGGATCCTGCTCTACGATCCGGATGAAGCGGAATCCGGGAGTAGCAGCTCGCGCCGACGGTACTCCCGGCGACGCACAAAGGGAGCGGTCGAACCCGACCGGGATTTCTTGTGTTACACGATCAACGAACGGATTTTCCGTGCGATCGCTCGGCAGAATGATCAGGAGTCGCGTCGAGGACTAACGCGTCGGCTCAGCACGATGCGGCAAGCTATCAAGGAGAAGCACGTTGCGTCGTATTCGACGGGTGTGGCGGTGACGCTCAAGGGCTTCACCAAGGTTACCCCGTACGACGAGGAACATGGAAACAACGTAGCCCGAAATGTGCTGGCGAAAATCGAGGGCACCGATCCGAAATTGAAGGGCCAGTACGTGATCGTCGGAGCCCACCTGGACCATGTTGGGACCCGGGCCGGTTATGTCTACAACGGAGCCGACGACAATGCGTCGGGCTCGGCCGTCGTGATGGAGGTCGCTCGAGCGCTGGCGGCCGGAAAATGGAAGCCTCGTCGCACCGTGATTTTCTGCTGCTGGTGTGGTGAGGAGCTGGGATTGATCGGGTCGATTCACTATTCTGGTGACCCGTGCGACGGTGTCACGATGGACAACGTTGTCACTTATTTCAACCTGGATATGGTCGGGATGGGGGCCACCTTGGGTGCTCCGGGCGCTCTGAATTTCCCGACCATCTGGCAGGTCATTCAACGCGGCCAGGATCCCGGTGTGATGAAGCGGATCGAGCCGAGCACGGGCGGTACGGGCGGCAGTGATCACACGGGCTTTATCCGGCAGGGGATCGAAGCGATTGCCTTAATGAGTCGAGGGGGAGTGGGGCACCAGGACTATCATCGGCCGGAAGACGATATTGAGAAGATCGAGCCGCAGATGCTTGAGCTTGCCGGGCAGTTTGTAAAGACCGGAGTGATGAACCTGGCCGACGAGACGAAGACGTCCTTGTTGGTCGCGCGACGATTGGAACGCTACCGGGCGCTCCGCACGACGATCCGGAACTACAACCCGGAGCTGCCGGACAGCGCGTGGCAACGGGTCCCGGTCACGGCGAAGACCGTTCAGGCGGCGGACGGCGAGCTGGACGGGCAGTTATTCGCGGCTCTGCGCAAGGTAAAGGCGGCCGGTTCGTCCGGGTCATCGTCGGCCGAGCGGACGGAGATCTTGCCCCGGAAGTCATTGGCCCGGGGATTGGCGGGTCTCACGCCGCTTGACGAAGATGAACGACTCCTGGACCAGGTAGTCGAGTGGCACGGGATTGGCCGAGTGGACATTGCGGGCGATGATCCCGTCTGGGTCAAGGCGGGGCGGCTGACGGACCGGGGAAAATCGGCGTTGGGGAAAGTCGAGGCTCGTTCGCTGGTCCTTCGGTTGCATTCGCCTGGAGCCGAATTGATGGACGACGTGCTGGCGGCGACGACCAAGCCGTTCATCATCACGGGCCAATACGAGATACCGGAACCGGCCGTGTCGAAGCTGAATGCTCGGGGCGTGCAGTTCGGTGTCGACTTGGACCCGAAGCAGGTCGGCGCATTTCTTGAGCGGGTCGAGTCCTTGCGGGTCACGTTGGGCGAACGGCGGAACTTGTTTGCTTATCTTACGGGCAAGGAGATCACGGATTCGGCCCGGGTATCGTTGTATATGGGTCTGATCGATCGGGGTTGGACGCGCAACGAGATCTCGGGTGGCAAGGACCACGACGGCGTCCTGGGGGGCGCGTTATTACGATCGCTTGGCAAGTAGGCGTTTGTATGTCCGGCGAGCTGCCGGCGGCCTGTTTCTTGGGTCACTGGTGGCATTGGTGAATAGGGATCGCGAGCGGCGACGGGTCTGATTTTGGGTCCAATTTGGGAGCGGAGTGGGCATCGGGATTTGCCCGACGGCGATGCGCGAGTAGAATGGGGTGGTAAGAAACTGGGAGTATGATTGCGTGAGCATATTTTTTCAGGGGGGCGAAAATTGGATTCGACCGGATAGCATGAAGTGTACGTGGCGTGTCGTGGTTGGTCAGTTGGCCACGTTAAAAGCTGACCACACATTTATTTGCCGAGGATAACCTCGCACTGGCTGCCTAAGAAAAGGTAGCTCCGGCTGAAGAACTTATCCGGAGAGTTCTGACTGTCGGTTGCCAAATCCGGATCGTCGCCGGTCACGTCGAGCACGCTGGCGGCTAAAATCCGTTCTCGACTAGTTTCCTGTGGACCGAGTCGGTAGGGGCCACGGGGAGCGAACCATCAAACATCCGACTACACACGTAGAAGCGTGCACGGAAATATCGCGGGACGCGGGTTCGATTCCCGCCGCCTCCACTCAGTCGGGTTGCACAACCCGTCTCGATTCAACCAAGGCCCGTCAGGACAACCTGGCGGG
>CAYNDU010000537.1:0-4355 GCA_964395615.1 uncultured Pirellulaceae bacterium
CCGAGAGTTCTTCCCATGGTACAACGACGAGCACTACCACTCGGGGATCGGTCTGGATCTGGTTCGGGCTGGCATCGGCTTTTCACGTGATTGTGGGGGGGTGGTCGGTTCTCGCTGCGGGGGTCGTTCGTGTTTGCGACCGACGGCGGAATCCACTCAAGCGGAGTGAAATGGCGGCGGTGCTGGCCGGAGGGCTCCTGGCATTACCCGGGTTGCTGCCCGCCATGTGGTTGAGCGGATCCGCGGATCCGGCAACGGTGGCCGAAGCGAATCAGATATACGTGTTCGAGCGCCTGCCCCATCATTTGTCGATTCTGCACATGGCACCCATTCGAATGATCTCGCATGGAGCGTTGCTGATCGCGGCCGCCTGCATCTGGTGGCGTGTTCGGACGGAGCGCGCCTGGGGACGGTTGGCGCGCTTCGCAATCGCATGCTTGTGCATTTCCGGGGCCGGCCTCGCGATCGATTTACTGCTCGCAAACGCTCCGGTCTGGGGAGCGAAACTGTTGAGGTTCTACTGGTTCCGACTCGCCGACGTCCTCTTGCCTTTGTCGGTCGCGACCGGCCTGGCCGTTTGGCTGGCCATGGAGTCGGCGCGACCATCGCGTCGAGCGACGGTATCCTGGACCATCGCCATTGTGGGGGCCGGACTGTTCGTGGTGAGTCTGGCCGTTGAGCATCGAGACGACCTTCGCCCGGGTGCGTTGCAGCAATCGGCTCCCTTCGAGCGTGTCGGCCGGAAACGCGGCCTCGGCCGTGCCAGGCAATGGCGCGAGATTTGTGGGTGGATCCGACAACGCACGCCGGCCGACGCCCGATTCCTCACACCTCACGGTCAGCAGACGTTTAAGTGGTATGCGCAACGCGCGGAAGTGGCTGCTTGGAAGGATATTCCACAGGACCCGGCGGGGATCGTCGCCTGGTATCGGCGAATGCAGTCCATTTATCCTGCCGATGTTGTTCGAAACGGACTCGGCGCATGGACCGATCGGCAATTACTTCAAATCGCGGCACGATACAAGGCACGGTACGTCCTGGTGGATCACGGACGCACGCGGCGGCGCCTGGGATTTCGTCGAGTCTATCCGTATCCGAGCGTACGGTTTCCGACATTCGAGTTGTACGACTTGGGGGCACTGCAGGAGAATGTCGCCGAGTAGGACGATCAGGCCGTCGCTGATGCGGCGGACGATGACCGTTTGACGGCCGAAAGAACGGGAGGAGCGGCGAAGGGATGTTGGAGTCACTGGATGTATCCACCCTGGCCAGCAGGCTCAGGGATCTGTTGGCGTCGGGAAAGCCGGGCCTGGCCGCCCAACGGAACATGGTTCCGGCTCTGGCCTACGGTCGCCACGCAGGTCCCCCGGCGTGGGACGCTCGTCGAGCGGCCGTGCTCATCGGGTTTTGTCGCCGAGCCGGTGCATGGCGCATTCCGTTGACACTGAGGCCTCGGACCATGGAGGCTCATGGCGGCCAGGTCAGTCTTCCAGGCGGCGTGGTTGAGTCAGGTGAATCGGACGATCAGTGTGCTCGGCGCGAACTCGAGGAAGAACTCGGTGTGTCGCCCGATTGCGTCGAGATCGTGGGACAGCTCAGCCCCCTCTACGTCTTTGGGAGCAACTTCTGGGTCCATCCGCAGGTGGCCGTGTTGCGCCCGCCGACCGAGATTACGCCGAACCCGGCGGAAGTGGAACGTGTCCTCTGGTTGAATCCGGGCACGCTCGTCGATCGCCGTCGTCGCCGTACGACCGAACGTCGGCACCGAGGCATCCGCTTTCGTGCTCCGCATTGGTCATGTGACGGCGCCTTGATTTGGGGAGCGACGGCAATGATCCTGGCCGAACTGATTGAGGCGATCGGCTGGCCGACATAGAGCAGACCTGGGGATATTACGAGCGGCGGAGAGATTGTTCGAACGCAGAGATGCTTGTGGCTCGAATCTCGCCAATTCCCGTATCGGCCCGATTGCCCTATGATGAGCGATTTAGAGAGCATCGCGCGGGCCGCTCGCGGAAAATGTTGCGACCGGGGCCGCTTGGAACGGATCGACCGGACCGCGACCGAGGATCAGTGGCATTCGTAAAGCGATCGCAACACGTCACGGGTTGGGTGAAAGAAATGATACGAGTTGGAATACTGGGAGCCACCGGATACACGGCGCTCGAACTGATCAAGATCCTCCGGCAACACCCGGAGGTGTCGATCGATGTTCTTACGAGTCGGCAGGAAGGCTCGCCGCATGTTGCTGCCGTCCACCCTCAGCTCGCCGGTCGACTGGACTTGCAGCTGGAGAACTTGCAACCGTCGCAGGTGGCCGCACGAACCGAATGCGTCTTCAGTTGCTTGCCTCACGGAGCGTCTGCTCACGTTGTGAAGGAGCTGATAGAGGCCGGCCGGAAGGTCATCGATTTCAGCGCCGATTATCGCCTCTCTGACGCGGACGTTTACGCGGAGTGGTATGGCGCACGTCACGCGGACCCGGATCGATTGACGTCGGCCGTTTATGGATTGCCGGAGTTGTTTGGCGAGCAGATCCCCTCGGCGCAATTGATCGCGAATCCCGGGTGCTATCCGACATCGGCCATTTTGGCGCTGGCTCCGCTGCTCAAATGCAAGCAGGTCGATCCCGTTGGGATCATCGTTGATTCCAAGAGTGGTGTTAGCGGGGCCGGCCGGACGCCGAAATTAATGACCCATTATCCGGAATGTAACGAGAGCCTCTGCGCGTACAACGTCGGCCGGCACCGGCATACTCCCGAGATCGACCAGGTGCTCACGCTGGCCGGCGGTCAATCGGTCGAGGTGGTTTTTACTCCCCACCTGGTCCCCATGGATCGAGGGATTTTGACGACGGCTTATGCCACGCCGCTCGGTGAGCCGACGGAAGGCTCGTTGTTGGAGTGTTTGCGGAACTTCTATCAGGAAATGCCGTTCGTCCGTGTCGTAGAACACTTGCCGGCGACGAAGGACGTCGTCGGAACGAACTTCTGCGATGTTACCGTTCGGACCGTTCGGGATCGAGTGGTCGTGATTAGCTGCATCGATAACCTGATCAAGGGAGCTTCGGGAGCCGCAGTCCAGAATTTCAACCTCATGTACGGATTTCCGGAAACGACTTCCCTCTAGGTCTCCCCGCTTGCGATATCGACGAGTTTGCCTGAATGCGCCGGGCATGTTGGGCCGGGCGCGCTGCGGCACGGCTGCGTCGAGCCGAATTCTGTCTATTCTGAACGTGTTGGAACGACAAGGGTCAACTGATGACGAGTTTTCTACCGAAGGGTTTTCGAGTGTCCGGTGCCTATTGTGGGATCAAGTCGGATCCGAAGGGCTACGACGTGACACTGGTTGCCGCCGATCGTGCCTGTGCAGCAGCAGGCGTTTATACTCAGAACAAAGTCTTTGCAGCACCGGTAGCGTGGGACCGGAGTCACACGCCCTCGGATGATATCCGCGTTGTGGTGGCCAACTCGGGAAACGCGAATGCGTGCACCGGGAGACAAGGATCGCTCGACGCACAACGGATGGCCCAATTGGCCGCCGATGCCTGTGGTGTGAAATCCGATCAGGTGCTCGTGCTTTCTACCGGCGTGATCGGCGAACAACTTCCGATGGACAAGATCTCGACCGGGATCCTCGATGCAAAGGACGGGCTGGACGATTCAAAGGACGCTTTTCAACGAGCCGCGCGCGGCATTATGACCACCGACCGATACATCAAGACCGCCGATCGATGGGTCACGGTCGAGGGTCGGAAGATACGCATCACCGGAATGGCGAAGGGCGCCGGTATGATCGGTCCGAATATGGCAACGATGCTTGGCGTCTTTCTTACCGACGCAGAGCTATCTCCGGACCAGGCACAGGAGTTGCTTCAGAATTGCGCAGACGTGAGCTTCAATTGCATTAGCGTGGAAGGACACATGAGCACCAACGATACGGTGCTCTTGCTGGCGAGTGGCGCGGCCGGGCCCGTCCCCTCGGGTTCCGAAGGAAAACCGTTTGCCGAGGGCCTGCGCGAATGTTGTATTGAGCTGGCTCGAGCAATTCCCAACGACGGGGAAGGCGCGTCACACCTGGTGACGATCGATGTGAAAGGCGGTGATTCTCACGACAACGCTCGACGGATTGCCGAAACGGTTGCCAATAGTGCGCTGGTGAAGACGGCGATTGCCGGAGCGGACCCGAACTGGGGGCGCATTGTGTCGGCCGCCGGCTATGCAGGCGTTCCGTTCGATCCCGGTACGGCTCGGGTATTCGTGGATGACACGGTGTTGTAAGAGCGGGGTGAGCCCGGTGCGGTTTGTGCGAGAGAGGGCTCTTGTTCGACTGGGCCAGAGAGGGCGCTTGAGACG
>CAYNDU010000538.1:0-4342 GCA_964395615.1 uncultured Pirellulaceae bacterium
TTGCGGGCACAAAACTGACTGAGTCGTTTGGCTGATGCGGCTTAACGCCGGCGAGTTCGGCGGCCGTAGCCATGAGGTCTCCAAAGTACCCGATATGATGGCTGACGGTGTTCGCAGGTGTCCTGCCCGGCCACCAGACGATCATCGGCACTCGGACCCCCCCCTCGAACAAATCGCGTTTCATTCCCCTCAACGGTCCGCCCGGACCGAACAATTCGGGATGTTGGCCCCCTTCGTGATGAGGGCCGTTATCGCTGGTGAACATCACGACCGTCCGGCGATCGATTTCAAGAGTACGCAACAGATTGAGTAACTGACCGATACTCGCATCCATGCGAGTGACCATGGCTGCCTGTCCCTTATCCTGGTCACTCCATGGCATGTGAGCGTAAATGCCGTAGTCGGGTACCTCCTGGCCATTTCCGGTTGCTCGCGTACCTTCGTTGTTGGCATGAGGAATGGTCAATGGAAGGTAGAGAAAAAAGGGATCATCTCGGCATTCTTTCACGAATTCCATCGCCCGTTCGCAGATCAGGTCATGGCTGTAGTCGACGCGTTCTGTAGCGTATCCGCCGACAAATCCTCCGTATCCGCTACCGACCGATTGGACTTCGTTCTTGAGAATTTCCTTGGTCTTATTCAGCCAAAGAAACTCCGGATAGTAATTGTGCGCATGGACCTGGTTGAGGTAGCCGTAGAACAAATCGAATCCCTGATCGTTCGGCAGTCCTTCATTGCCCGGCTGATCGTGACCCAATCCCCATTTCCCACATAGAGCCGTACGATAGCCGGCCGACTTCAGAATCTCAGCCACGGTCACATCCTGGTCTCGTAACGACTGTATCGACATTTCCTTGGACGCGTTCCCGCGCACGTAAGTATGGCCCATGTGCAGTCCGGTCATCAGCACGGATCGAGAGGGTGCACAAACCGTGCTTCCCGCGTAGAAGTCGGTGAAACGCATTCCCTCGCGCGCCATCTGGCTGATGTTCGGTGTCTTGATCAGTTTCTGCCCATAACATTCGAGGTCTCCATAACCCAAATCATCGGCCATGATGAAGATGATATTCGGTTTCGCTTCGTCGGCTCCACTGGTCGATGGAGTCAAGACCGTCCATGCAAGGGCGATGCCACTCACCAGGAGTAATCGCAAGACCTGTCGGGCGAGAATTGGACGTTTAGGAAAGCGAGAAGTGAGCAGGCGATTGGTGGACATATTCGGTTGCTTTCTGTTGTGGATCGGTTCGAGCACGCGCACCGACAGCGAGTGGTTACGGCCATTCTACCGCACGCCGAGGATCGACACACGGTCCAACGCGAATGGACTCCGGGGCTCGCCTTGGCCGTCGAACCTGCCGCCAGTCTCGGCCGTCGCTCGAGTGTCGGGCACGGAATCGACCGGACGGCCGGTGTGTGGGCCAGTGAGTGGGTAGATGTCAGCGAATGCCGACAGGCCCTACTTCATTGTCAGTTTTCCCTTGGCTGGTCGGTGCCAGAACGACTTCCAGTAACGTCGATCGACTTCGTAGGGATCGACCGGATCGTCCGGACTCAAATCTCGAGGCAGTATGTCGAATCGTTTCATCTCGCGCAAGTAGAACTGATTCGGCCGAAAGCCCGGCATATCGAATCGCTTCTCGGTGGCCAGACGATCTGCTGATCGACGGATGCCGGCCAGCAACTGCTGATAGAGAACATCGGTTGGGTCCTTGAAGCTGGTGGTCTCGCAGAGGGCGAGCCCGCCGGCTTTCTTGTCCAGCGGAGCGCGCAGGAGCAAGGATTTCTCGGGATGGTCCAAGTTACATAGTGAGTTGAGTGCCGCGGGCTCCAACGTTCGTGCGCGGCGTCCGGAGCGAGGTTTACCATTGTGGCAGGCCGCGCAACGATCGACCATCGCCTGCCACGTGGGCGGCGTCCAGGGCACGGGGTACATACCTGACCCCAGTGCCGCGTACGTGCCGGGATAGGTTGCACTCGAGTCAATCCAAAGCCTTAACAGCTTTCGCTCCCGATCGGTAACCTGGACACCGTGGTGGTTGCCGTCGCATAACGTCAAGAGCCGGCTGGCCGAGCTACCGATCGTGCGTGGCGCCCGGTTTCCATAAGGTTGATTTCGTCCATCCGCCACCAGGCCGCGTTGCGTGATCGTCAGGTAGCTGATCGAGTACAACGGAGTGTGGTCTCCACATAAATTCACCCCGCCCTCCATGCGATCTGACGTGTGACACTCAACGCATCGCCGATCCAGTATGGGCTGGATATCCCGAGGAAAATCAAAGACATCCGGAACGTCCTCGATGGGGGTCAGCGAGTGAGGCGGCTTTTGCAGAGCCTGTAGATTCGTGCGCGTCGGCACGGCCATCGAACGCTGCTCATGGCAGCCGACGCAGCTGGTTCGTTCGCCCGGCTGTACCGTCACGAAACTTTGCATTCGCTTGATCGACAGGTCATTTTCGTCCAACGCCACGAGAAAGAGCGATCGCAGCGCGGGCAATTCCATGTAGGCCGACCCGTCCGATTCCACTGGGACGGTACCGAGAATGCGCGCCATGGTAAACGTGCCACCGATGGTGATCGGCAGCATGCCGCCCGAGAAATGAACCGGCTCGGGCAACTGTTCCAGAACCAGCAGTTTCTTGATCTCACCCGCCTTGATACCCGACATATTTCGGCCGGTGTAAATATCCGAAAGGACAAGCTCGCCCGTCTCGCGCGTCAAGTCGACACGTTGCCGAATCACGGGCTCGCGTGGTCGATCGCGAATGACGCGGGGTTCGTGACATTCCATGAACTGGTCGCCCTTGGGCAAGGCGTAGACCAGTTCCGTATTCCCGTCCCTATCCATCACGTGAACACCCTTGGGATCGGCAACCAGAAAATAGTCCTCAGAAACCGGATAGGGATCGTGAAATAGACGCCGTCCCTTGCTGACCTGGCGCGTGACCGACTTCAGGTCGGGACCGCCGTTGGGATCGACAATCGTAACGATCCCTCGATGTTCCGGAGCACCGTGACCCGGCGAAAAAGAAGAAACGATCTTGTCGGTTCCGGGAATCGGCTTTGAGTCGAGCATCACGATCCCGCCAAATTCGTTCCCGTACCAGACCATCTGGCTGGTTCCGTCCGGATTGCAGGTCCACAAGTGATGAAAGTGCACCTGGCTGCGATCCACATATTCCCACCGCATGTATAGGATCCGGCCGTCAGGCAACACCCATGGCGTATTGTCGTGGTCGTTGTTGCTCGAGATCATCCGAATCTCCGAACCGTCCCCTTTGCAGCGATAAAGGGTCGCCACGCGACTGAACCAGCAGTTCACGAACCGTCGGCATCGGCTCGATCCAAAAATGATATCGCCATTCGGCAAGTACGTTGGCTCGATGTCATCATCCTGGCCGAACGTGAGTTGCGTCAGGTTCGATCCATCAATGTTGATCTCGTACAAATGGTAAGTCGCACGATCACCGGGCCGATAGGAAAAGAGAATTTTCTTGCCGTCGTAATGCAGCTGCGGATCGCGGACTCCCCCCTTGAGGTCCTCGAGCAGCACCGTCAGTTTTCCGGTGCGCAGATTCAGTCGGCACAATCGCCCCCCTTCTCCGTATCCGCGCAGCGATTTTCCGTCCGGGTACTTCCCAAAACTCCGCTCAGGTCCCTGGCCATAATCACAACTGTAATACCCAAAATTGACGTACCAGTGATCGCGGCCCGATACGCGAACGGCGAAGACAATCTCCTCGTTGCCTGCCAAGGGACCTTCCAACATCGCCCGCGTTATTTTGCCGGGCTGGTACCCAGCCTGCTCGCCCGCAACGCCGGCACCACCTGGCCATATCACCATCAGGTTCAGCGCCCCCAGAACGATCAATGCACGGCCAAGGGTTCGACTGGTCATTCCATCAGGTCCTTTTTCTGGTCGTGACAGCGGCACCGGCCAGGTCGGCCCCCGCGGATGCCGGTCCGCTCAAGCCGCTCTGATGCCGTCGTCTCGTGCTGTAGGAAGGTCTCTTTCCAACGGGTCGCCCCCCGCCAGAGGAAGGAATACGCTGCTTCAGCCTGCTCAGGTTATACCCCGAACCAGCTCAGAAATCCAGGTTTTCTCGCCGCTCATTGACGGGAGGACCACGCTGAAGTCTCCGGCCCACAGTGCGAGAACCGGTGCGCCCGTTTCAATTCCCCACTTCATGCCCGCACAATTGAATCGCTGGGTGAAGGCAGTTCTACAGGCTGCCTCGGTCACTCCGCTACCTATCGGAACGCGAAGTCGATGGCGTTCTGCGTAGGTAACCGTTCTCGGCCTTCGGCCGTGAACGGATACCGTACAGGCGGCTCACCTGGACAA
>CAYNDU010000539.1:0-4341 GCA_964395615.1 uncultured Pirellulaceae bacterium
GTACACGCACCCCCGTACCTACGGGCAGCCTTGCCCGTAGGAGACGGACTCTCCCAGCACTGCCCGAAAACTCCCGAGCGCTACGCCATCGCCATGCGCCTACCACGGGCAAGCTGCCCGTGGCAACGAAAGGTACACGCACCCCCGTACCTACGGGCAGCCTTGCCCGTAGGAGACGGACTCTCCCAGCACTGCCCGAAAACTCCCGAGCGCTACGCCATCGCCATGCGCCTACCACGGGCAAGCTGCCCGTGGCAACGAAAGGTACACGTGCCCCCGTACCTACGGGCAGCCTTGCCCGTAGGAGACGGACTCTCCCGGCACTGCCCGAAAACTCCCGAGCGCTACGCCATCGCCCTGCGCCCACCACGGGCAAGCTGCCCGTGGCAACGAAAGGTACACGTGCCCCCGTACCTCCGGGCAGGCCGTGCCGGCACGGCGGGTCTGGCGTTGTCCCCGCCTTTGGTCCTTGTATTTCACGTTTTTGCGCTAAAATACTCATGGCCGGGGGACCGAAAGGGCTCGGCCGGTGTTAACATAATGTCGGGTTCGGGGCAGCTTCCGACCCATATCGGGCTTGAACCGTAGAAGTAAGAACGATCCGAGATCGCTATTTTCTTGCCACATTACCAGAGGGTGCATGTAACATGGCCGGTACAGCCACACCTGATTATGAAACCTTCCAACCACGAGGCCCGGAATCTCCGAGCTCACTGACGCCGCCCACGGCCCCCCCTGAAGAAGGCAAACTGGGCGTTCGTCTGCTGATCGCGGCGGTCGTTGTGGTGATTCTCGCGGGGGGAGCATTTGGGCTGATGTCGCTTGTATCGAGTGGCGGAACGTCGACGGCCGACTCCATGCTGACCGCCCCGGTAATTCGAGGCGACATGTTGGTAACGGTCACCGAAGACGGAAACCTGGAGAGTGCTGCCAACATCGACATCAAGTGCGAGGTAGCGGGTGGCACTTCGATCCTATGGATTGTCGAAGATGGCAAGGAAGTGAAGGAAGGGGAAAAACTGGTCGAACTTGACGCTTCCGCGTTAGAAGAGCAGATCAATCAGCAGCGGATCACGTTCGAGAAATCGCGTGCGGCGAAGATCCAGGCGGAAAAGGACTTTGCCGCGGCCAAATTGGCGGTGCAGGAATACCTTGAGGGTACGTTTGTCCAACTGCTGCAGGATCAGGATGCCCAGATCACGATTTCCGAAGAGAATCTGCGAACGGCGCAAAACACGTTGGAACATTCTCAGCGCATGTTTCGAAAGGGGTATATCAGCTCGCTGGACCTGGAGAGCCAGCAGTTTGCCGTACAGCGAGCCCAACTGGAACTTGACTCGGCGCGGACAGCGCGCGACGTACTTGTCAAATACACGAAAGAAAAGACTCTGCAGGATCTGGAAAGCAAACGGGATTCGGCTGAGGCGCAGGCTCGATCCGAAGGCGCCTCGTATGATTTGGAACAGTCCCGTTTGCAACGGCTCGAATCGCAACTTGAACATTGCATGATCAAAGCGCCTGCCGACGGCATGGTCGTCTACGCTAACCAGCAGAGCGGACGTATGGGCGGATCACAGCAGGCTCAAATCGAAGAGGGGGCGATGGTCCGCGAGCGTCAGACGATCCTAATGCTTCCCGACCTCAGCCTGATGCAGGTAAAGGTCAACGTGCACGAGTCGAAGATTGAGATGCTCGGCAGGGCCATGCGGACCGCTCAGCAAAAAGGCGAAGCGCTAGGGGCCAGCATCAAGATTCAAGACCTGGAATTCCCTGGAACGTTGTCGAGTATTGCGAATCAGCCGGAACCTTCAGGTTGGTGGACGGGAAACGTCAAGGAATATGCGACGATCATCGCCATCGCCGGCAAGCCCAAAGGCTTGCGACCTGGTATGACGGCCGAATGTGAAGTACTGATCGATCATGTCAAAGACGTGCTGCAGGTGCCGGTGGCCGCGGTCGTCGAGCAACGGGGCGGCTACTTCTGCTGGGTCAAGACCGACAAAGGACCCGAGCGTCGACCGCTCGTTCTGGGCGTGACCAATGACCTTTATGTCGAGGTCAACGACGGAGTAAAGGACGGCGAACAGGTCGTGCTCAACCCTCGCGCAATGATTCCCGAAGCTCGCGCGGTCAAGGAAGATACGGGTGAGGGGAACGGTAAAGATGCAAGTAAGAAGTTCGGAAAAGGTAAGGCTCCCGCCGGCGCTGCCAGCTCAGGTCCGAGTGGAATGATGAAGGGCGGAGGCGGACAGGGAGGCGAACCGGGAGGCGGACGTGATCACGGCGGCGGCGGTCGTCCGGGTGGAGGCGGAGCCGCCGGTGGCGGGCCATCGTTCGATCTGATGAGTCTCGACAAGGACGGCGACGGAAAAGTGAGCAAGGACGAGGCGCCCAGTCAGATGCAACGTTTCTTCGACATGATCGATACCAACAAGGATGGATTTATTGACAAGGGCGAATCGGCCAGCATGCGTTCGCGTATGAAATCCGGTGGCGGGCGACCTGGCGGCGGCGGTGGCCGCGGCGCTCCGAAGACAAAATCGACCGGCGAATGAATTCATCGAGTTGGGAACGAGACATTGGTTAAACGGCTTCTAATCACTCTCCGTCTGGGAATCTATAGTCTGCTGCTCCACAAGCTGCGCTCCGGCCTGGCCGTCTTGGGCATTCTGATCGGCATCACGGCCGTGATCTGGCTCGTGGCCATGGGCGAAGGGATCAGCTACCAGGCCCAGCAGCAGATCAAGGACCTGGGGGCGAACAACATCATTGTGCGGAGCGTCAAGCCTTCGCAAAAATCGTCGAAACTGGGAACATCGCTCTTTATCCCCTACGGCGTGCTCCGGGACGACTACAAACGTATCATCAGCAACATCCCGGTCATTCAACAGGCCGTACCGATGCGCGAGATTAAACGCGAGGTACGCTTTGGTGACCACGCGTCGGAAGTCCGATTGGTCGGATGCACTCCGGAATACTTCAATCTGAACCACCTGTCGATGTACCGCGGCCGGTTCATCGAGGATCGGGATGCGGATCCGCCGGACAATGTCTGTGTGATTGCCGAATCTGCCGCTCGAAATCTGTTCGGTTTTGAAAACCCACTCGGTCAATCGATTCAGATCGATCGGGACTTTTACGTGATCGTCGGCGAAACGGCAAACCGAGATCCGACCGCCGCCATCGGCGGAAGCCTCGATTCGCAAGATTATAACCTGGACGTCTATATTCCTCTCGAAACACTTCGTGCTCGGATCGGTGACATGGTCCTCACGAGCCGATCCGGGAGCCGCGAAGGGGAAATTGTCGAGCTGAGTCAGATCACCTTGTCCGTCGCCGATTTGAATCACGTCGACCAGACGGCCGATATCATTCGCTCGCTCGTCGCAAAGTACCACGAAAACGAAGACGTTAAGGTGGTGGTGCCCAAGGAACTCTTGCGCCAAGCGGAAATGCTGCGGCTGTTGTTCAATTTCCTGCTCGTCTTGATCGCCGGCATCTCACTCTTTGTCGGCGGTATCGGAATCATGAATATCATGCTCGCCACCGTCACCGAACGGACTCGGGAGATCGGCGTGCGCCGAGCACTCGGCGCCACGCGCCGAGCGATCATCCAGCAGTTCCTCGTCGAGTCGGTCGTGATGACCGGGGTCGGCGGCGGATTGGGCGTCGCGTTCGGGTTCATGGTCAAGCCGGTCGTTGCGTTCGCTCGGTGGGGTGCTCAGTCCGCAATGCCCGACGTCATGGCGACCTTGCCCAAGTCGATGGTCGAAATGGAACCCAGAATCGCCGGCTGGTCCATCGTCGCGTCCCTGGTGATTTCGATCGGTGTCGGCGTAGGATTCGGTCTGTACCCGGCGTTTCGCGCCGCGTTGATGGACCCAATCGAAGCGTTGCGACACGAATAGAAACCAAACCCGCCGCGCGACATCTCCTCAAACTGACGCTGATCCGGATAACCGAATCAGCCTATCCGGTTTTCTGCAAAACCGGCCGGTATTTCTCAACCATCGCTTCCAGAAATAATCTATCGTTGGATGGACTAGCGCCTTTGGGGAGGGGCGCTGTGTCCTCGACGCGACAGGGAAAGCTAGGAGCTTGAGGGGACCCTGCCGCGTCTTTTTTTATGCGCCCAGGAATTCGGCCCGACTAGTAACGGTTGAAGCCAACCTGGCATCGCAAACGCCGGGTTGGGTACACGCGTCTCCTACGGGCAAAGCTGCCCGTAGGTACGGGGGTGCGTCGGGTGCAGGAATGGACTTTTCTTAGGTGGACGTATTCAGCGCGATCTTGACGTTCGAGCGATTGGGATTCCCTGGGTGTTCTTCCAGGTGTTTCCGT
>CAYNDU010000540.1:0-4326 GCA_964395615.1 uncultured Pirellulaceae bacterium
GGTTGCGGTAGTGGACTTCGAGCGACAAGAGGTTCATGGTCGTCACGTAGATCCGGCCGGCGAAGGGCGCCCAGCGATCGGGGATCGGGCGACTCGGGTCCCAGCTTCCAGCGAGTTCCCCTTGTTCGATTTGCGCGTCGACCAGAATCGGGTGTAGTTTCCGATTCCAGGCGTCCCAGTACTTGCCACCCATATGGAACATGACTTGAGTGGCGTAGTACCAGTAATAGGTATCGCGTTCCGGCCGAGCGGTGGTGCCGATTGCCGGGCCGTTATCGGCCAGGTATTGGGCGCCTCGTTGCATATTCGAGTTATCGCGACGCCAGCCGCTATAGAGTCGCATCAGCAGCCCGACACTTGTCATCGTTTTCGTCGGCACGCGCCCGGCCCGCTGAGCGGGCGTATCGGCCGCGTACGGGTTATAGCAGTAGAGGTGTCGTTTGGCCGACGATACCTGCGCCTGGTCCAGCCATTGAGTTATTCTCTGATAGGTGTCGGGTGGTGTTTCAAGATTGGCCAACTGGCCGCTTTTGAGAGCCATCATCATCCACCCGGAGACCGACGTATCCGATCCAATTCTGGGGGTGTACCGCCAACCACCTCGATCCGGGTTTTGCGTATCGACGATGAAATTCAGGGCCTTCTGCGCCGGTTCCTTCAATTGGGGGTCCTGGGTCATTCCGTACGCTTCGCACAGCGCCAGTGCCGCAATGCCATGACTATAGAATCTGACGACTCGATTCGATTCGCCGTCCATTGACACGAACAAGTCACCATTGTCCTGCTGGTTCTGTACGAGAAAATCGAGCCCACGCCGCACCTGATCAGCGTACTGATAGTCGAGATGGTGATAACCGGCGCCCTGGAAGGCGAGCAGTGCCAACCCGGTCGCTGCCGTATCGCTGGCCATTTGGGGCAACCCATCCTGGCTGGCAAATTGGTCGAGCGTCCATTTTCCTGACGGCGTCTGAGCTCGCCGAAGGAAGGCCAACCCCAGCTCAATGGCCTGCTCGGTCTGAGGACCCGGTCCCCCGGTCGGCCCGGAGAGTCCCCGCCCGGTGCGTAGCATACGGCTCTGAAACGAATCGGTCGGGACGGCGACGGCTGAGCTGAGTTGGGGAAGGCCGCCGAGATTCTTTCGAATAAAGCGAGTGGTTTCTAACCGCACTTCGAGATTCTCACGGCGAGCGCGCCGGGTGGCAACGCCGGCATCCATGGCCACTTGCAGACCAATCCCGCCCGGACCGATGGGCGCTTTTACGTCGACCGGCAGCGCTGCACCCGACGACTTTTGCATCAAGCCGCTCGTCGGCGCCGCGGCAAGTCCTTCCGACGGTTGGGAATCGCTCGGCAGGCGACTGCCGGGTGTAACGTTTTCGACCGCCGCCACTCGACCGGTTGACGGCAGGACCAGTTGAGTTCGCCGTTTCCCGGGCCCGCCCTTCTGACGATCGTCGCGGACCATCGGGCCCGACTGTTCGGCCGTCGACTCGTTTCGAGCGACGGCGGTGGTACCGATCACCTTTCCGGTGCCGGACTTGACGAGCATGGCACCGGCGGCCGCTCCGGCCGGTTCGACGGTGGCCGGCAAGGCCGGCCCGCCGGTCAGGCGCTGGATCGAACCGCCCGAATCAGCCAGTGGTTCATTCCGTCGCTCTCCCGATGACTCGGGATTCCCGGCCATCTGATTGATGTTGGCCCGAGTGTTGGTGACGAGCGGTGGTCCCGTGGACGTTCGCCGGGGCATGTCCTGGCCTCCCCCCTCGTTTACAGGGCCCGGTCCGGCATCGGTCGGATTGGCGCGTCGCGCGGCGGTGGGCCCGGACAGCGCCGCCACGGCGTTGGAGTCGGCCGCCGGGTCGGGCCGCGCGCCGTTCGGTTTCGCGTCACCATTCGGCGAGCGATCGATGCGCATCTGGTCGAGCCGGCCGGCCAACTCTGTGACAGGAACTTGTCCTTCGTCCCGCCCTTCCGCGTCGCCGACTGCGAGGTCGATCGGTCCCGAGTCAAATGGGAGCTGTCGATCGGCTCCGGAATTCTTGGCAGGCAGCCTGCCTGGTTGGACGGCCTGACCCACTTCTGGACCGTCGCCGGCCAACTGTCTCGTCAAGGTCGACGCGGCCAGACCGCTCGCCTCGGGAACCCCGGTACCGGCCATCATCGACGGTCCGCCGAGCGTCGGGGCCGGCGTCTGGGGCGCGGCGCGCACCAGCGAGGTGGCGGGCGAAGCCGACTGTGTTGACTCGGTCGGTCGCCCGCCCTGTTCCAGAGGCGACGCCGGCGATGCGGTTTCGGTCGTGGCCAGGGCCGGCGGTCGATCCGAACGGCTAGCCGAGCGTGGGAGAACGGGCGAGGTTATGCCGGTGGACAATGCCGGTTGACCGCCCCCACCGGCGCGAGCGGCTACCCCTTCAGCGACCAGCGTGGTCGGTCCGGTGTCAACTTCCGACGCTCCCTTGGCGGCGGTGACCGAGCCGGAATCCGCATTGGACGAAGCTCGTTGAAGAGCGGCACTGCTGCTCGCACTCAGATCACCCGTTTCGCTGCTTGCCTTCAGCCGTGCGGCGACTTTCCGGGTCGCGGTCACCGTCGCGCTCGGCTGCATCCGGCCGGCCCGACTCTGCCGAACGAGCGCCGGTGACTGAGGTGACAGGGATGGCCCGGCGGGCGAGTCCTGAGTGGCCCGCGCACGCTGAGCGGCCGAGGAAGCCACACTGGCCAGCCCGGCAGGCGAACGATCCGCCCGCCCCAGATTTCGAGAGGCGCCACTTCCGGCCGTTCCGACGGTCGCTTTACTCAAGGCCATCCTCGTGGCCGCCGGTTGAGAGGACGCGGGTAGTCTCGGTGCCGACGGAGCGACCAGTTGTTCGATCTGAGTGATCGAGGTCGGCTGCCGAGCCGCAATGGACGATCGCATGGCACGGTTATCGCGCGATGCATCGGGCGCTAAGGAGGGAGCCGGTTCATTTTGCGTCGACTTGCGCGGAGTGTTGGCGACTTGCATGACTGGTGCCGAGCCGGGAGTCTCGACCGCAACCCTGGCAGCGGCGCCGGCCTTTGACTCACCGATCGATTGGCGTTCTACACGCACCGGACTCGCCGTCGCACCGGCGGCACTTTCAGCCAAGGATTTTCGCGACGCTTCGGCCGCCACCGGGCTGATTCGCTGAGGTTTGACGCCGAGCGGCCTGGCTTTACGCGGGGCGGGACGCTGCGGCGCGCGACTCGCCACGCGTGGCTGGTTTTCCTCGTCGTTCCGGCGGCTCGACGCGCGCTCGACCACGGCCGGAGCCGTCTGCTGGTCCGGCCTCTCCATTGCTCGATCCGGCGTCGGTTGGGACGGCTGGGCATCGTCGCGAGTCAGCTGCGCGGCCGAGCTGGGCCTCACCTCTCGTTCTTCCGCGACCGGTCTTTCGGTCGCGCTCGCGCGGTCGACAACCGTTTGCGTTGGGACTCGATGAGTCGGCGCACGACGGTGGTGCTCGACGGGCAACGGCGTCTGCAGCTGATCAGGCTGTCGCGTCACATCCAATTGGCGAGGACGCGATCGGGTTGCCAGGTCGCTGGCCACCTGCCGAGCGGCCGGGTCGGCCTCGACCCGTTCCGGGCTCGCCGTCACACGTTGTTTTGGCATCGCCGTCCGGTTCGGCTGAGGCGCATCGTCCGTCGTTTGCCGAGCGACGCTCGGCGCCGACGATGCAGCGACGTCCGTTCTCGGCACGACGGTCGGCTCGGCCTGTCGCCGGCGCAACGTCGCCGCCGCAGAAGCCGTCGGCTCGGGAACTCGGTTTTTCGATCGCTGAGCGAGTCGCGGAGTCTGGATTTCCTGCGTCATCTGCGGGTCCTGCCGACTTGGCGGCCGAGTGGCCGATCGGTCCGGTTGTCGAGCTTGGGTCCCGGCAACGTGCCGAGGCAAGGCTTCCGGACGTTGCTCCCGCTGATTCGGCAACGCCGGAACGCTCACGGACGGCTCGCTCTGCGACGGAAATTTCGGTTGGCTTCGACTGAGCTTGCTTTGAGTTTCGCTCGGCTTCGGTTCCGTCCGACTCGGCTCCTGGCGCTTCGCAACGTTTGGCCGCACGGCTTGTTCGGGGTCCGGTACCGGCGGCTCCAGCCGCTCCACTTCGGGAGGGCGAGGCGAATCAGGTGGCTGTTCGAGCGGCGTGGGTTTGGGATCCGGGGCGGGCGCTTCGACCGGTTCAGTCAACTCACGTCGCATTTGCTCCCGGCGGTCACGTGGCACCGGTGTGAATTCCGGGATCTTGGCTCGCTGTCTATCGACCGATTGTTCGGCCGATGCCACTACCTCCATCCAAACGCGACGAA
>CAYNDU010000541.1:0-2071 GCA_964395615.1 uncultured Pirellulaceae bacterium
TGTTCCACCGCATCGGCCAATCGACGCAATTCCTCACGTTCGATCAACACGGTTTCGAACAACAACCGTTCCGATTTCATGTACTCGGTTATCTTCTCCGGAACGTCGCCCCCGTAGAGTCGCGACAATTCGCTTTCGGCCAGCTTCTCGTAGTGTTCGTCGAGCGAAGCTTTCAGCGGCGACTGGATCCACCGAACGACGTATTTGGCCACCAGCAGCCCGACCAGGAACCCAATGACCAGCGCCACGAGCGATCGAAACAGGACCGTGCGCAATTCCTCAAGATGCTCGCCGAAGGTCATCGTCGTGCCTTCGAACAGGTCTTCTTTATACGGTTCAGCCATTGGACAAGTTTCCTGTTGCTGGGGAATCCCAGGCGAAAATGAGACGGAAGTGGGCCGAGAGCGACGACGTGGGACGCCTAGCTTGTTCGGACCAGCCAACCGGCCATTCTTGCCAGGGCAAAGGAATACGAGAACCGTACGGAGGGAAGCCGCCGTACCCGGTGAACTGGCCGGGAACTGATATCGACGCGACCAAAACTATCTTAACAACGACCGGCCCCTGGGGCAACCGCCGGCGAAGGCCCCGATGCCATGCCGCGTCCCAAGGCGTGATCCGCCGTCAAACGTCCTGGCAACGCGATGGCCGACGGCAGACTCCATCCGCTCACCATTGCCGAAAAAGGCCGACACCGAATCGACCGCGTCCCAAGCGGGTCGACGTTCCCCGGACAGAACGCCATAATCGCACCGGCGTTCCTGTCCGTGTGCCCTTCGACTGCGGGCGGTGCGGACCCCGTTCGAATTCCCCCGTCCCCGATGACCAACCGGCCCGACCTCGATGCATATCCCCGATTACCCTCTCAGATTTACTCCGCTCTACCGATCCTATTTGTGGGGGGGCCGCCGCCTCGAAACGCTACTCAACAAGCGTTTACCGGCCGAGTCACGGATCGCCGAGAGTTGGGAAGTGGTGGACCATGGGAAGGACCAGAGCGTCGTCCTGGACGGGCCCCTGGCCGGCCAACCGTTGCGACATTTGTTTCAAGTCGATGCCCGAGAATTACTCGGCGGCGAGCCGACCTGCGACCGGTTTCCCCTCTTGTTTAAGTTCCTTGACGCCCAGCAGTCCTTGTCGGTTCAAGTGCACCCCAACGACCAACAGGCAGCACGACTGGACCCACCCGATCTGGGCAAAACCGAAGCTTGGATCGTGGTTCACGCCGAACCCGATAGCGTCATTTATGCGGGTCTCAAAAGGGGCATCGATCGCCGCACGCTCGAGCAACACGTGGCCGACCGGACCACCGAGCAATGTCTCCATCAACTCAAACCACAACCGGGCGACTGTGTCTTTATCCCCGCCGGCACCGTGCACGCCCTGGGAGCCGGTCTGGTAATCGCTGAGATTCAGCAGAGTAGCGATACCACGTTTCGACTGTTTGATTGGAACCGGACCGACGCCGATGGACGTCCAAGAGACCTGCATATTCAACAGGCGCTGGACGTGATCGATTTCGACCAAGGTCCGGTCGCTGCCCAGATTGCCCAACCGACCGGGCAACCAGGAGTGGAGAACCTGGTTCATTGCGACCAGTTCGTAATGGACCGGTGCCGGCTGCAAGGAAACCGGACCTTTGGTGGCGATCAGGAATGTCACCTGCTGGTCGTGCTCGAGGGACACATCCAACTTGAAGGGGACCCGGTTGCCGAGCCGCTGAGGCGCGGCCAGGTAGCGTTGCTGCCCGCCGCACTCGACCCCGTAAAGGCCGAACCCGCAGGACCTGCGACGGTACTCGATATCCGGCCTGGCAAGCAGCCTTGCGGGTAACGCCCCAGGGAATCGCGCACAGAACGATCGCGCCCTCGTGTATCCGTTCGCAAACTCGGCCCACGATCTTCGTGAGCCCAGACGTGGATTCCAACTGCGAGGGGACCGGACAACCGGCAGGTTTTCCCTATCCCCCCTCCCTCGACCGGGTCGCACTGAGTCACCCCCAACACACTCAAGTTCCCCTCGCCAGGCGACGATTGGAAACTAGCAAGCCCTGTGGCGGTCCCGACGCCCG
>CAYNDU010000541.1:2171-4286 GCA_964395615.1 uncultured Pirellulaceae bacterium
GCCCGATTGCCAAAGGGCCAAATACGCCTTTTGTCGCAAAACAAACTTGCGTACAATCCGCGACCCAGTCGCCGCGACGCGATGGCCGTGTCGAACCGAAAATGGTGTCCGCCAGATGAACGCCCCTACGTCGGCATACCCCTCAAATCGATCGCCCAGAACAGCTGCTGCACGGTACCCGAGAAAGGTCATTATGAGACGCACGCGACGCGGTTACTCTGGGATAACGGCAACCTTGCTGTTGGCAGCAAGCGTCCTCGCCGGCTGCCAATCGAGCGGTCCGGCTTTGAAACCGCCCGGGCCCATCGAAAAGCAGCGATTCCACGCCACCATGTTTGATCCGTATGGGGACGTCGACGTCGCACCGGAAATTGTCGGCGGGCGTCCGCGCGAGTTCGCTCAACCCTTGACCGAGGGCGACCGCAGCCGGCTCTTCCACAAAGTTTGGCCCTTCCAATAGTCGGTCCGACCGACTGACCATACTACGGACCAGCAAATCGACTCCGACCCAACGCGTTGGCTGGGAAGGAATGCCGATCACCGCTATGATGGAGCTCAGTGCCCCGGCGACTGAGTGCCCCCGACGACAGAATGCCCCCGGCCACAGAATGCACTGTTATCGCCGGGTATCATGCGCGTCGGAAACCGTCGATTCGACGTGAACTCGCAACGTGCTTGTGCGCCATCGGGCATTTCGAACCGACGGAATACGCTCTCATACTGACAGACAGGCTACGAAAGAGGTCGCGAGAATCGAGACCTCGCTCTGGTTCTGTCTGACTTCATGACCGTCGTGTTCGTCGTGATAGAAGAGGTGAACGTAGCCGATCGGTTTCCAACCCCGTGAGTCAGATCATGCCGCGTCGATCTTCTTCCAGCAGTCGTCGAAAAACCGAAGACCGTCCTCATTCCACGTCCGGCGAGCGCCTGCAAAAAGTGTTGGCCCATGCGGGCATCGCCAGCCGCCGGGAATGCGAACAACTCATCCGCGACGGACGCGTCGAGGTGGACCGAAAGGTCGTTACGGAAATGGGCGTTCGCGTGGACCTGGAACGACAGGAAGTCCGCGTGGATGGAACGCCACTGCGAGTGGGCCGCCGTGTGGTCTACCTGGTGAACAAGCCGAGCGGAGTGGTTTGTACGAGCCGCGATCCGGAAGGCCGTGTGCGTGTGATTGACCTGGTCCCATCCGAAAAGCGTCTCTTCACCGTGGGGCGCCTCGATCGGACAAGTGAAGGCCTGATCCTGGTCACCAACGATGGCGAGCTGGCGAATCGCTTGACTCATCCCCGATACGGTATTCCCAAGTCGTACCGGGCCAAAGTACTGGGACATCCATCCGAGGAGACGCTCAAGCGACTGCGCCAGGGTATTCGCCTGGCCGAGGGAATAGCACGCGTCGAATCAGTCAAGAGCAAGGGGCGTCATGCGCGCGGCAGCGAATTGGAAATCGTGCTGACCGAGGGCCGAAACCGCGAAATTCGGCGAGTCCTGGCCCGCGTCGGCCACAAAGTTCTCCATCTGCGACGGACGGCTCTCGGCCCGTTGCGTCTGGGTCACACGGTGGCCGGAGCCTGGCGACGCTTGACCGACAACGAAATCGACAAACTCAGGAAGGTCGCCAGCGCCCAATCCGGCCGAGCCGTGAAGACTCGCAAACCACCCTCGCCAGGCAAACGAGGCCAGGCAGGCACCAAGAAGCCGGCAGGCGCCAAGAAGCCGGCAGGCGCCAAGAACTCGGCCCGGTCGGCCAAGAGTGCACGTTCGGGCCGACCGGCAAGCCAGTCGCACACGCGGAAATCGCCCAAGGCCGGAACCGTGGTGTCGTACGAGTCCGACGCTGCGTCCGAACCACGATCCGCACGCGCACAACGCGCCCAGATACGCTCCACCCGTCTCTTCCTGACACCGCAGCACAACTCACCACTACCGCCACCACTAGCCCCCAGCCAGTCCTTCCTGGAGCGCGCTGGCCCCTCCTTGCGGCTCTAGGACCGGGCGAGAGATTGGTGGAAAGAGGGAGTGTGGATCGTCTGTGTGGATGATAAAACCTCGATCCAAGCGCGGGAGAGGCCACAACCGCCCGAGCCAGCCGCCCCAGGCCATCCAGTTCAT
>CAYNDU010000542.1:0-4280 GCA_964395615.1 uncultured Pirellulaceae bacterium
GCCCGACCCCCCTTTCCCGGTGGGTCGGCCCGTTTCTTGTTCCCCCCGGGGGGCGGAGCCACGAGCAGCCGGCCGTTTTGGCCCGAGCCTCCGGTCGATTGTGGGTCGGTGGGGACGGTATCTCCGAGTATCGGCCCGGCACAGGCGCCTCACTGCCGACGGTTGCCCGGCGTTTGGCGGGCGGATTGCACGTCGAACAAATTGATGAATTGCAAGGCGGGCGCCGCCTCATCGCCGGGCGGTTGCCGGGACGGTCAGGCTACGTGGCCTTGTGTTATGATGCCACTCGCAACGAGGAACTCTGGAGAACGCGTCTCGCTGCGCGCCCGAGTACTGAGCTCGTCTGGCAACCGGAGCGCAAGGAGCTGTACTGGCTTGTCGAGAACGGCGTCTTGAATCGCCTGCGCTGGCCGCTCGAGGCGATTGCAAATGACGAGCGGCGCGTTGCCGACCGGTTAGATGTGGTGCCGGCGAACGTCGTGGCCGGAGGTCGTTCGGCAACGCTCATGGCGTGGGGTCAAGGCGTCCTGGTCGGCGGCCTGGCTGAAGAGAGAGGATTGTGGCAATTGGATCCGTCGGCAGACGGCAAGCGCTTTTCCCGCCGCCCGGTACTCACCGACTGTGGCGTTCTCGCGAGCCGGCCGGTCAAGCTGGGAAGTGATCTGTTCGTTTTGCAACGATCCGTACTCTTGTCGTTGGTGAATAGCGAGCCGGCCGTTCAGCCGAACAGCGAGTGGATGCCGCCGGTCCTGCCAGGGAACACGTCGAACCTGTCATCGCCGGCGGTCGTTGCACCGAATCGGCTGCTGGCAAGCGACGGACTCGGCGGCCTCTTTCTGCTCGACTGGCATCAAACAAAAGCAACCTGGACAGTCGTTGGCCATCGGAAAGACCTGAATTTGTCGGCGCGTCCCGTCGTGTCGTTCGCCAAGGGCGCCGTAGCCGTCGATCGGGAACACGCGGTCCTGTTTCTCGGCCTGCCTGAAATGAACGGCACTCGGTGCACGCAACTCGATGGACCGGTCGTGTGGGGCCCTAAGCGAATCGGTCACGCCGTAGTGCTCGCCGACCAATCCGGCACGATCCATTTCGCCACCGAAGGGAACCCGACCGAGTGGCAACAACTGCTCCTCGATGGTGACATCGTTGGCGGCTGCGGTTTGGGTCCTGACGGCATGCTGATTGCCACGGCCGAAGGAGCCGTTGCGGCTGTCAATCTGTCGTCGGGGCGGGTGACCCGATCGATGCATGTAGGGCAACGCCTCGCAGTGGGGCCGACGTTGGTGGGTGGCGCTGTTACTCAGCCCAAGGATGGCGGAGGCGAGTCAAATCTCCGGCATCCGGTGGTCATTACCGTGGATGGCGCGGCGTTGATATTGTGTGCCACGGCAGATCAGTTGCTCACGCCTGACGCGAAAATGGGGGAGCCGAATTGATGGGGCGAATCGATACGCCAGGCAGATGTATGATCCGGCGCGCCGGTTCGGCTGGGCCGGCAGTGATGTTACTGTTGCTCCTCTCCGGTCCGGTGTGGACCGCTGCCGACGACAGTCGACCGATCATCCGACAGACGCCCTTTGACCTGCTGACGCTCCGGAGCGCGGGTCGGGAATTTCGGCTGGTGCCGCTCGCCTTGAAGCCGCGTCGACCGGTAGCGATCGAAGGTCGCCAAGGGAGCTTGCTGGTACAGCTCCAGGATCGGCCGGAGCAGCAGTACCAGATTAAGTTCTCGGATATCCGTTCGATCACACTGTACGAACAGTTGGTGATGGAACAGGCTCAATCGCTGGTCGATCAGAACCAATACGATAAGGCGAACGAATACTACGATTTCCTGCTGGCACGTGAACCGAAGTATCCCGGGTTAGCGGAGGCCAAAGCGAAATGCATGTTTCGGGAGGCGGAATACTGGGAGAGTCGTTCCAGGTATGACAACGCCCTGGCGGTGTTGCTGGCGCTGCAGCAGAAGATGCCTCGCTACCCGGGATTGAAGGCCGGCATGACACGTGTCGTCGGACAGCGCGTTGCCGAATGCCTGTCGACGGACCAGACGGTCAGTGCCCGTCGCTTACTTGAGCAACTGGATCAGATCTATCCGGGAACGAAATTGGTTGCGGATCGCCGGCAGGATCTTCTGGCGGTGGCTCAGCAGTCACTCGCGGCATCGCGAGCCGCGGAATCCTCCGGCAAACTGGCGATGGCCTACCGGCAAGTTCGTGCAGCGCTGGACGCCCAACCCGATCTGGCGGGAGCCGCGTCATGGGTTCGAGCGTTGACGCGCCGGCATCCGATGGTGAGAGTGGCGGTGCACACACTGTCCGAAGAGAAGTCGACATCCCGTTCCTGGTCTTCGCGGCGCGACCGCTTGTTGGAGGCTTCGCCACTGGCGGGCTGTCATTCGTTTGACGTCGATGGCATGCCTCGCTATCGATCGTCCGTCATTCAGTGGCGGCGAGAAGGGAGTAACTGGTTGCTCCAGCTGCCGGCCCATTCGGGCGCTCATCAGTCGACGGCAGCGCCGACCATTTGGGATGTCGTCTCCGAGTTGGCCGGGGACGGCCCCGGTGACGACGCGTTGCTCGCCCGCTATTGGGACCGGCATGGAGCGCACATGCGGGTGCGCGACGAAGGCACGGCCGTCCTTTCTCTTGACCGCCCTGCCCCGCTCTGGCCGTCCATGTTGGCACAGATGGCCATCCGTCCGACATCGGCCGTCCGCTCCGCCCAGGAGACGCCGGCGCCCCTCTTCACACCCGGACCCTATGCAATCGCCGAGCGAGAGACCGGGCGCGTCGTCTATGCGGCGCGAAGCGAGCAGACATCGTTTGTTCCGACCCAGCCACACCAGATGATTCTGCGACGATTTGATGAACCGGCCGAGGCGATCGACGCGTTGCGTAACGGTCAAGTCGATGTGATCGATCGTCTCATGCCCTGGCAAACGGCAAGCGTCGGCACGCTGAAGGGAATCCGTCTCTTGGAGTACGGGCAGCCGACAATGCACCTGTTGCTTTTTCATCCAGACAGCCCGTGGATGCGGTCGCGTCATCTGCGGCGGGCGGTGCGTCTGGCATTGGATCGGCCGCAAATGCTCAGGAAACTGCTTGGCGGTGGCGGCTCGGACAGGGGACGCGTCGTACGTGGGCTGATCCCGCGGGGAGAGGATCTGCCGGCAGGCTCCGACGGTGAGGAACCGAACCAGCAGCTGGCCGCAGTGCTGCTTCAGTTGGGTAGCAACAATGTGGCCGAGCCGACAGAGCCGAGTGATAATCGGCCCCCACTGACGCTGGTCTACGGCGATAGTGGCGTTACGGACCGAGTCGTGCCCTGGATCGCCGAACAGTTGGGCCTGTCAGGGCATGGCTGGACGGTGGAGCTGTCGAAGCGACCGGGCGCGAGCCCGTTTTCGGCGAGCGGCGACGAATGGGATCTCTGGTACCTTGAATGGCCCGCAATGGACCCGGCGCTGGCCGCTCTGGAATTATGGGGACCGAATGGGATCTACGAAGGTCGCGACGGATTGTTGACGGAGCACGTCAATCAGTTATTGGATGCTACCACTCGGTCGGACGTTCTGACGGCGCTGAATGCAATTCGTGATCGGGTCGAGGATCAACAGTGGATCGTGCCGCTGTGGAGCCTCGACGAATTCGCTGCCGTCGCAGGTTCGGTCGAGGGTCTGCCCGGGGGAATGGCAACTCTGTTTCAAGAAGTCCAAGCCTGGCACATACGGGAGGAGCCATGAAACGACGAAGGGTCGCCGAGCGAGTTGCATTGCTCGTATCTTGGATCGCGTTGATCATCGCCCGGCCGTTGCTCGCCGGGGAGCCCGAGAACGCGGTGTGGGATCTGCGGCCGTATCGCATTTGCGTCGTTCCGGTGAATGGAGCCGCCCCGATCTGGAACGCTGAGACCATCCAACGGGTTGGCGACGACGTGCGGGACCGTTGCGAGGTAGAGATGGGCCGTGTCTGGAAGTTGCAGTGGCAGCCGGTGCGGCGCTCCGCGAGCGGCCGCTGGACAACGTATCCCGCGACCGGAGGTGCGGAGCGCGAACGCTGGACCGCCGCAGCCGCGACGGCCGCGACGGTTCGCGGGTATGACAAGACGGTGGTGCTTGTCTGGCGGATCCTGGACGGCCTGGTTTGGCTGGAAGGCCGCCAGTTCGATTCACTCACCCGGCAATGGAGCGGCTTGTGCCGCCGGCGTGTGGATCAGTCACGAAACGCTGCGCACGTCGCGTTTGAGATGTTATGGAAGTTGGTCGCTCCCGTGGCTTG
>CAYNDU010000543.1:0-4240 GCA_964395615.1 uncultured Pirellulaceae bacterium
CAATTGCCGGAACGGCCCGTAGGGTGCTTCGCACAATTGACTCCTGACCCCTTTGGCTCCGGCGCCCGACATTCGGTCAGTCGAGCTGTCGTTGTCGCAGGGCCTCGTAGCAAAGTACGGCCGCGGTCGCCGCAACGTTGAGACTATCGACCTGTCCCATCATGGGCAAAACGATGGGAGTTATGTCGGGTGCCATCCAGGTATCCGAAAGACCGTCTGATTCGCTTCCCAAAATCATGGCGACGTCTCCGGTCCAGTTTGCGGAGGAGTATCCGATCGTCCCATCCACGCGGGCCGCCATCAGCCGAGTGCCTCGGCGTCGCAGCCAATTCAGCAACTCCGTCGCGGAACAGGCGACGACCGGCACGAGAAAGACGGTCCCCAAACTGGCTCGGATGACGTTTGGGTTGTAGAGTTCCGTTCCCTGGCCGACGACGATTACGGCATTCACTCCGGTGGCTTCCGCAGTGCGCAGGATCGCACCCAGATTGCCCGGTTTTTCAATGGATTCCAACACACACAGGACCGACTCTTCCGGCAGGTCTAGCTGGGCCAGGTTGTGACGCGGTTGGCTACCGACCAGAACCACGTCCGCGCCCCGCTGTCCGTAGGCCAGTTTATCAAGAACGGCGTCCGCGACGACCGTCGGTTCCAACCCGTGGTTCGACATGAGGTCCGAAATCTGACGTGCCGGGCCTTCCGCTGGGACTTGAGTGGCCATCGACTGAGTCACAAATACTTCGATCGGCAACACACCGGCTTTCAGCGCGCGTCCAACTTCACGGACCCCGTCGACGATTAACCGTTGTTGCTGGCGTCTCCCACGGCGTTGCCGCAATTTCATGGCGGCTTTAATCCGAGGGTTTTGGCTACTTTGAATGATCCGATGCATCGATTCCTCAATTGGAGATTGACGCCTTTGGAGTCGATTGTCCAAATCGACAAATCGTGTTACTGAGCAATTTGGAGACCGAACTCGCTTGGCGTTGCCTCAAGTTTTCATCGGACGAGCCCAGCGGGCAACACCGCCACAGGCCAACGTCGCCCCGCTTTCGGCATTCAGGGTCAGTCTGGCCGTCTCGACGAACGGCCGCCATTCGGGGTCTTCGGGAAGGCACCCTGTTTTGATCAACAAGCGAGCGAGCACGTCCGGGTCGTACCCTAGCGTATGACAGGTGAACAGGACGATCTGTGCCGAATGGCCCGTTACGTTCGCACATGTCACGAGCAACGGTTCCAGGTGTTTCCTTATCTTCCAGGCATGTCCCCGGGGGCCGTGTCCGTAGGACGGCGGGTCGAGGACCAGGCAATCATAACGATGCCCGCGTCGCACCTCGCGTTCGACGAACTTTCGAGCGTCGTCGACGATCCATCGAATGGTTGCGTCGCCCAGGTGCGAAGTCCGTGCACTCTGCCGAGCCCATTGCACGACGCTTTGGGCGGCGTCGACATGGACGACTTCAGCACCTCCGACGGCGGCTGCCAGAGTGCTGCCTCCCGTGTAACCGAATAAGTTCAATACCCGCATGCCGGGGCGGCGTTTCTTCAGCTCCCGCTCGAGCCAGTGCCAGTTGCACATTTGCTCCGGGAAGATACCGACGGCGCCGGAGGCGGTCCGGCGCACCTGCATCACCTTTGATCCAAACGGCACGTTCCACTGGTCCGGTACCTCGGATTGTAGAGTCCACTTCCCTTGCTGGGCCGATCGGCGATCGTACCGTGCGTCGGCTCGGGTCCACCAAGATGGTCGCTTCGATTCGTTCTGAGCCTGCGGGGCGGGCCGATCGAGAATCCAGGGTCCAAACCGTTCCAGTTTGCGGCCGGCTCCGCAGTCGAGCAACTCGTAGGGTTGACTGTCCATGGGTGACCGATAACTCCGCGAACTACCCTTCTTCGGCAGTCGATGCAACGGACCCCCGGTCAGGCAGCCTGGCCGCGTCGTATGCCGGACGATCGCGCCGGCCGACTCAAGAGGTTGCGACATGCGTTCATGACCTGTTCAACGTCAATCGTGCGCATTTCTGTCTGGTCGGTTCGGTCGCGGCGTCCGTATCGCCGGCCTGGTGGCTGTCCGCCGATCGTTACATGCTCGGGACCGTACACGCCGCTATGTTCTGGTCGAGTCGGACCGTGCAGGCCAACGCACGGCGTTCCGCCTGCCGCCGCCAGGTGCATCGGCCCCGTATCCGAACCGATGGCGAACCGAGCACGAAACAAGAGTTCACGCAGTTCTTCCAAGTCGGTGGGTGGCGCCGGCAGGGCGTGCCCACCCGATTTCTCAATAATCGTATGCGTCCATTCCTGTTCTTGAGCGCCGCTCCAGGTCACAACCGTCGGCAGATCGAGGTCTTCACCCAGACGACGCGCGACTCGGCCGTATCGATCAGCCGGCCATTGTCGGGCGAGCTGACTGGCACCGGCATTGATGACCGCAAACGGTCCCGTCAGGCAAGCATTAAGCAAGAACCGATCGACGCGTGTTCCCGCCTCCGGAAAACGCGGCAGGTCGAACCGGACGTGGCGCGACGTTACTCCGATCGGGTCGAGTAGCTCGAGTGTCGCATCGACAAGGTGCGTGCTACGGGCAACCACTCGTTCGGTCATGAGCAAGGGAGCACCTTCGCGGCCTCGCGGCCGGGCGAAGCCTACGCGTCGTTTGGCTCCGCTGGTCCAGGCAAGTAGTCCGCTCTTGGCGAGACTCTGAGGATCAATGGCCCAGTCGAAACGATACTTGCGGGTAATCGAACGCAACTGTCGCACGGTCGACAACGATCGAAGCCACCGTTTCGGGACGGTAATCACTTCGTCAATGGCCGGCTGTTGACGCAGTAGTGATGCCGACAGCGGCTCGGCCGCCCAGACAATCAGTGCCGATGGGAATTGGTCGCGCAGCGCATTGACCAACGGCAATGTCAAGATACAGTCACCCAGCGCGCTAAGTCGCGTGACAAGAATGCGCGGCGTCCGTTCCGCGGGATTCATAACTGTTCCTCCGTGCAGGCTCTGCCTTTATTCCTTTTGCCCCGTTTTGGTCGCCGACTGCGTGGTAGTGGAAGGGACTTTCCTGGTTGCCGGTTCTTGCGTTTTGGACTTGGTCGGTTGCTTCCCGGCGCCGGCCGACGACTTGTCATCCACCGGCTTGTTCGCCACCGGTTTTGTGGCCGCCGGTTTCTCGGCCGGTTTGGGCTGTGAGTCCGTGATACGGGCTCCGGCCGAGCCGGCTGGCTTGGCTGGCTCGTCGAAACGTGCCTGTTTAACGGAAGGGTCACCCTCGCCTCGCGACTCGGCCATCTGCGTCTCCTCCGCCGGAGGCAACGCTTCGACCTGCCGACGGTAGAGGGCGAGCGGATCAAGTTCCGACTCTTTTCGGCGCGAGCCGAATAGCGGTATGTTGATCTCCTCACCGGCAAAGCGCGTGTGATCGTGGATGGCCCCGCTCTGGAACGGCCCGGCTCCAAACAGCCAGATATCCTTGGCGGAACTTCGTGCCTGAGAAATGCCTGACTGCCACACGAATTCCCGGTTTTCCTGTCGGTAGGCGAAGATGGCGATTTTGGCCGCGGCCACTTCGTCCGTCTTCTTGGCCAGCGATATCTCGGGGATCGTTGGGATCGACGGCGCATTCGGTAACAAGCTTGCCGCAGTACTTAACCCCTGACTTGGCGGAATTCCGTACACCACGTTGTGGTCGTCCGAGCCGAGCGCCCCCACTCTCGCCTCCAGAATGAACTCTGCCTTGCTCTTGTCCTCCTGCAGCAAGCATCGTGCAGCGGCAATCTGCTGACGCAGCGAACCGATAATGTAGTCACCGTTGACAAACCCCAGTCCCTTGACCGACTTGACGAACTGGGTGTCCAGATAGACCGTTTCGCCGGCCAATCGACTGAAATCGATGTTCGCTACGGCTCGATCAACTGCGTCAGACATGACTAACTGGTTGGTTGCCAATTGGGATTTCGTCGTGCCGCATCCGACCAGCACGGTTGCCGCCAGCCATACCGGCCATGTGGCCAGGAAGTGAGCAGTATTTGCCGCCAAATCACGCATTTTGGAAGTCCTGGATTCACGTACGTATGCCTGCCAATCCGCATCTCTTACACGTATTGGACAGAAAATCGGCGGGAGCATACCAGAAAAGTACCGATCGATAAAGCTCTCTTAGAGCCGCACTCTTTGCCACGGGTGCAGGACCGAGCTTCCGTAGCGGTTGGGCTGAGCAAGGTGTTCACTGGAGATTCCA
>CAYNDU010000544.1:0-4206 GCA_964395615.1 uncultured Pirellulaceae bacterium
CACCAGATCTACTTCCAGTCACCCCAAGACCGCGCGAGCCCGTTCCTGCACCCCCGGCTGCTGAAGTGAGGGAATTCCCCTTGTCCTAATGGGTGAGTTTCTGTATTTCTACGCGGCCCCGGTCAACGGACCTTACGGGTCGATTGTTTCGCGCTGCCACGGAGCTCGCCGATCGACTCTCACGTAACGTCGAGCACAGGGCAAGCGGAACGTTACACCCGTTGACCGAGTTCGCTCTCTTTTCTGACATCAAATCAACGACATTCACTGTTCATCCAGGTTGGCTCCTGGAGTGGGTCCTATTGCGGTGGAGATACGCATGGTCGAAAACAGCGTTTCGGTTCGGCACGTGACCCGCCTGGCGTTTTGGCTCGTCCTGTTATCGTGGATCGCTCCAGCTTCCGCTCAGCCCGGTCCATCGGGCCCTCCGCCCGGTCCATCGGGCCCTCCGCCGGCGGCACCGCTCGCGGGAACGCCGATCGGCGAAGAGCTGCATGGGACGGTGTTGGACATCCATGTCACCGGCAATCGCACTGTGACGGAAGAGCAGATACGTCGCCAGATCAGGACGCGTAAACAGCGGGCCTACGACCCGCGGCAGGTACAGGACGACCTGCGCCGTCTATACAGCACTCGCTTGTTTCACAACGTTCGTGTTCAGAAACGGGTCGTGCCCGAGGGCATCTACCTGACCTTTGAGGTCATCGAGCGGCCGACGGTGGACGAGGTGTTGTTCATCGGAAACAAGTACTTTACCGACAAGAAACTGCTCAAAGAATCCGGGCTCAAGACGGGCGACGCCTTGAACATCTACACCGTGCAGGAATCGCGACGCAAAGTGGAGGATTACTACCGCACGAGCGGGTTCTCGAAGACCTCCGTGTCGATCGAAGAAGGTGACAAGGCCGGTGATCGTCGCATCGTTTTGCGAATCGACGAAGGTCGGCTCGAACGAATCTGGGCCGTCCATTTCGTCGGGAATGATCCGAGCCTGGTCACCGATGCCCGCTTGAAATCACTGATCCAATCCAAACCGGGGTTCTTCAAGTACTTGATCCGAGGCAAGGTCAGTCAGGAGATGATCGAACAGGATCGTCAGCTGTTGACGGTCTACTACCGAAATCTGGGCTATTTCAAAGCCAAGATCTCGCGCGAGATCGAATACGATGAATCGGGCAAATGGGTCACGCTGACGTTTGTGATCAACGAGGGTCCCAGGTACCGAATTCATAACCTTTCGATCGTCGGCAACAAGACACTCAATGAAGATGCGTTGCGAGATCGCTTGACACTCAAGGCGGGCGAGTTTTTCAACATGGAAAGGATGCAGCGTGATGAAAACACGCTGAGGGAGCTCTACGGCGGGCTTGGGCACATTTTCGCCGACATCAAGTCGTCGCCCCAGTTCCTCGAGGAACCGGGCAAACTGGACATGGTATTTCGTGTCGACGAAGGTGGACTCTTCCGAGTCGGCAAGATCAATATCCATGTCGCGGGGGAATTCCCGCACACGCGACGCACGGTGATCCTCAACCGGTTGTCACTCCATCCGGGAGATATCGTCAACATTCGAGACGTACGTGATAGTGAACGGCGACTCAAGGCAAGCCAGCTGTTCATCAATTCACCCGCCGAAGGAACTCCGCCCCGAATCGTAATCCGGCCTCCCAATCTACAGGAGGCCGCCGCGCTCGCCCGCTCGCCCGGCCCGACCTACCGCGGCCAGAACCCCGAACGCGGGCAGGGCCCCGAACGTGGGCAAGGCCCCGGAAGCGGGCAAGGCCCCGGAAGCGGGCTGTCCAATCCGAACGTGCGTGACTTGATCCTGGACGTTTACGTACCTGCGCCGACCCTGGAGCGCTGATGGGAATTCGCATGGAAGACAACGCTGAGAGAAGCCGGCAACGGCCGGTAAAATCGACGACGGCCTTGGGCGCGCTCCTTTGTCTTCTGGCCGGCGGTTGCGCCGGTCTGAGACAATCCGACTCGCCCGTCCAGCCCCCTCACTTTGCGCAAAACGACCGCTCGACGACCGCGGAACGGCAACGTTGGTCGGCCACCGATTCGGCCGGCGAATTTCAGGCCAACCGAGTGTCCGTTCCCGTGGAGCAGGCCTCCGGTAGCGAAACGGTTCCGCCCGAGTACGGGCTGCCTACCGGACGGCCGGCCAAGGCAACACTGCGCGGTCAAACACCGGAACGACCGCCGCAATCGGTACCCGGTTCGGACGACTATTGGCGAGGTCCGATGCCGGCCTCCGATGGTACGGCAACTCCCGGATCGGGATCTGGGCCTCCAACCGGGCCTCCAACAGGGCCTTCGTACTATGCGCCGCCACCAGCGCCCACGGCCGGTTCGGGCACGGCCGCGGGAAATGGGCAGTGGCTCACGTCTCCGTTCATAAACTCAGCGGCGCAAGGAACCCTTCCGGATTCCTCTCAACTTCCTGGAACGCCTGTGCCGGTCGATGTGTACGTCGAGGAAGATCGGACGGGGCGATTCATGTTCGGGGCCGGGCTCAACTCGGAGGCCGGTGTTACCGGCCAGATTATTGTCGATGAGCGTAATTTTGACCTGTTTCGGTTGCCTCGCAATTTCTCAGAAATCTGGAACGGCGAGGCATTTCGCGGAGCCGGGCAGGGATTCCGTATTGAGGCAATACCTGGGAATCAGGTGCAGCGATACCTGGTCAGCTTTACCGAACCGTATCTTCTGTCAACGCCCGTGAGTCTGAATGTAAGCGGGTTCCTGTTCGATCGGTTCTATTACGATTGGACGGAGTCCCGCATCGGTGGCCGTGTTGGGCTCGGCTATCGCCTAACGCCCGATCTTTCCGTCACCGGTGCGCTGCGAATGGAAAACGTCGAGGTCCGATCACCACGAGTTCCCGGTGTCGCGCCGTTGGACGCCGTGCTGGGCAACTCCGATCTCTACAGCGGCCGAGTGACGGTTCGGCACGACACTCGCGATATTCCCTTCGCACCGACGGAGGGACACTTAATTGAGATGTCGTTTGAGCAGGTATTCGGCGAGTATGATTACCCGCGCGCCGACGTCGATTTGCGACGGTATTTCCTGATACGGGAACGGGCCGACGGATCGGGACGGCACACGTTGGCATTTAGTCTCGGTGCCGGCTTCACCGGTTCACAAACGCCAATCTTCGAAAACTATTTTGCAGGCGGCTTCTCCACACTACGAGGTTTTCAGTTCCGAGGGGCATCGCCCGTTGTCAATAGTGTCACGACAGGTGGACAATTCCGCATGCTTGGGTCGGTCGAATACTTGATGCCACTGACGGCGGACGACATGATCAAGGCCGTCGCGTTCTGCGACTACGGCACGGTGGAACCGGACATCGCCATTCACGGTGATGACTTTCGTGTTGCCCCCGGCTTCGGATTTCGCCTCTCCATACCAGCCATGGGACCGGCTCCGCTCGCTTTTGACTTTGCCTTCCCCATTTCCAAGTCCGCTACCGACCGAACGCGCACGTTCAGCTTCTTCTTTGGCTACAGTCGCGGCTAGACTCCGCGGATTCCAAATCGAAGGGCGGCTGGCCGAATCGCCGCCGAAGGCGCGAAATCACCCGGCGGACACCAGGCCTTCGCATCAAGGCCCGTTCCCAGCGGCGCTTGCCGGGAAGGTCGACCAAGAGCAACCCGACCAGGACTGTCAAAACGCCCTGACCCGGAATCCCTGGAAGCGAAAGAAAAAAACCGACAAGAACGGTGACGATTCCGGCAACATTCTTAAGAATCTTGACGCCCCACCGAATAAAGGGATGCCACGTAAGGTGCCGGTCCGGACGGGACGCCGAGTCGAAATGGTCAGCCGGCAAACAGACCAGTGCGCCGACGACGATTACGACACTGAAGAGCAATGAGACGGCCCAGAAGGCCGTGCTCCAGAGGATCACCTGCCAGTTTATCATGTTTGTTCGTCGCAGACGCCGTCGGTCGGCAGCCCGACCAGGAACTCGGTCGGCGGCCCGACCAGGATCAACCAAGGCGCCGTGCTGCCGAAGCGTGTGGGTTTTGAGCTGAAGCGGAGGGTCGTGTAGTCGACAGGGTGTCCGCCGGTCGCGGACCACCCCCCAGCGACTCGTCGATTCCGCCCCCCAAACCAACTAGGTTATTCACCCATCCAACCTTTCTTTTTTGCGCGGCAGTTACACGTTAGTACCGGCGCACAGCGCTTAAGAAA
>CAYNDU010000545.1:0-4194 GCA_964395615.1 uncultured Pirellulaceae bacterium
GTTTTCTTGCGAGAGAATTCGCACCGGTGCGTCGCTCTCCGGATCGTCCAGCGGGTCGAGCTGTTCCTGCCACCGGCGCCCCGGGGTCTCCGAGGTTTGGGGCATGAGTTGAAGATACGCTGTCGATTCCAGCAACGGGGAAACGCCGTCAGCATGCTGGGGCCGAGGGGACAGACAGGCGGCTGCCGGATCGTCCTCCGGCATCCACGGATGGTTCGGGCCGTCCGGGTCAACGAACCGACTTAAGGGGTCTGGCTCGACCGTCCATTCCGGCAGGGCCCACTGAGGGTCCGCTGACTTTTCGGCGATCAGTTCGGACACCTCGACGTCCGCCTGATGGCGAAAGAACTCACGATGGCAGCCGCAGAAGCCGAGGACCAGAATCAGGCCCGTCAGGGCCTGCCCGTTCAACCTGCTCGATTGCAACCGCCCGTCCATACGCCGTTTCGCTCGATTTCGCGCACTATCCATGTACCGAGACGTTGTCGATTATCGGAACTTTGCCGGTTGGGGCTTTAAAGAAAAATAGGCAGGAACGGCAACAGGGGGTCCGCCGACCCGTGCGTTTAGTCCTTGCCCTTATCGCGGCGCAGGATCTCGGCCAATCGGTCAGCCTCGGCCGAGTGCTTCTTCACGATGTTGTAGTTCTCATCGGAATCGGTCTGATGATCGTACAGCATGCGGCCGGTGAGCTTTCCCCGCGGGTCCGTGTATTCGGAGAATCGATAGAGATCGGAGCGAATGGTGTCACCGGAGTGGAATCGGCCGATTGCATACGGCTTGCCGGGCAGGTCAGGGTCATCCATCAACGGCACGAAACTCGAACCTTGAAGATGAGCGGGGAGCGGGATGCCGCACAATTCGCAGAGAGACGGGTAGATGTCGATGAACTCGGTGAGGGCTTTTACACGTGAGCCCGGTTCGATCTCGGAACGCATTGGCGCCGAGACCAGCAGCGGAGCGTGCATCGACGTTTCGAAGCAGGAGTGCTTGTTCCACATGCCATGTTCGCCCAACTGCCAGCCATGATCGCCCCAAAGTACGACGATCGTATTCTGGTCCAGCTTCAGCCGCCGCAACTCGTCCATCAACCGGCCGACCTGTGCGTCGGTGAAGCTGACACAAGCGTAATAGCCGTGGATCAACTTGCGCGCCGTCATTCGGTCCACCGGTCCGGTCGGGGGAATCCCGGCATACGCTCGCAATTCGCCCGAGGTATGGACGGCCCCGGCAGGCGCGTCTTGCGGCGGATGGTAGTTATCGGGAATGTCGATTTTCGAAAAATCGTAGAGGTCCCAATATTTCTTTGGAGCGCAAAAGGGGAGGTGCGGCTTGAAGAAACCGACCGCCAGGAAGAAGGGCTGCTCGGGGTTTTGTGCAAAGTGTTCTAAGTGCTCGATGGCCTTTGACGCATTCTGGAAATCTCGGTATTGCGATTCGGGTACGTCGGCCGATTCGTAGGGCATGCCCCGGATCCCCTTGCGCCCGGGGTACTTCTTACGATGAGCCTCGATGGCGGCTTGATTGGCCTGAAGATCGTGATAGTCGCTGCCGGACGGCCGCCAGGGCGGTTCCGACCAGCCGTCGACTTGATCTGCCGGATAATGAAAGACCTTTCCCAGGCTGACCGTGTAATAGCCTTGACTCTTGAAGTGGGTGTTCAACGTTCGTGTCCCGGGTGCGTCTTGGTCGACTCGGGCTGTGTAGGATACGAAGCGATGCCGAGCCGGCCGAATCCCGCTCATGAGGCTGGCCCTTGATGCACCGCATGTCGGGACCATGCAGTAGGCGCGCTCGAATAGGACACCCTGGGCCGCCAGCCGATCGATGTTCGGGGAATGCATGTGTGCTTGCCCGTAGCAGGCCAACTGTGGGCGCAGATCGTCAACGGCAATGAACAAGACATTGGGTCGAGCGGCCGAGCAGACTTCTACGATCGCCAACGCGATCAGCAAGGCGAACGGTCCGGAAAATCGGCGGATCATGGATATCTCCTGAGGTGGGCATTCACGGTGAGCTATGGCAAGCGAGGTCACTGGTCCCGTCGAACGTCTCCGTCGTTCGCCGCGTCCTGCATTCAGTTCTTTTCCAGGCGTAGCAAGGCCTCCTTGGAGTCAATTCGAATCCGCCCGGGCAAGCCCTCGGTTCCGTTGAGCTTCTTGAGCGCTTCCATGAGTTCTGGTTTTCGTGCGTTCGGATTGTTTGTGCAGAGTTTGAGAGTGGCGCGGATTCCGGTCCCGAGGACCATGGCTATCTTCGCCTCCTTCGCTGATTCACCGGTCTCGCTTGTCGCCGCTGCCCGGTTATCAGGGTCGAGCATTTCGATGAGCACCGGTATTGCCCGTTCATCTCCGTTGCGGGCGAGTCCGGTCGCCGCATTATACCGGATGTTGGGTCGTACGTCGGTCGTCAAGAATGCGAGACGATCAAGGGCTTCGGTGCCCCCAACGACACCCAGTGCGTAGGCGGCTGTCGAGCATAGTTCACCTTTCTTGCCTTCAGGCTCCTGTTCACCTGATTCAGAGCTGGCCTTGATCAGGGTTTCGGCGACCTTGGGATCCGAACGAATTTTTTCAGGACCCATATTATCGGCCAGCACTGCAATTGCCTCCAAAGCCGCGTAACGGACGTCGATCTGCTTGGCAGATCCCTCCTTTTCGATGGCATGAATCAGGGCGGGTAGACCGTCGTCTACACGAAACTCCCCAATGGCCCGACAAAGAAAGACCCGAAACCGAACCTGAGCCACATCGTTACCGCCGGCCGCAACCTGATCCTCCAGAATGGCCGCAAGCTCTGCACACAGTTTGGCATCGTCCTTCAGATCGTCGTTTTCCGGGCTGCGCAAGAGGTTGGACAACGCATAGGCCTTCCGCCAACTGTCGCTGTTCATACGCCTCAGTTCCCGCACCAGGGCATGGGGGTCATTGTCGACGTGGAACAGCCACTTGAGGAAAAACAAGACACCGAAAATAAACCCGACGATGACCAGCGGGATCAGAAACTGTTGGATCACCGATTCGGTGGTCGGAGCCTGCACCGGTGGCAGAGCTTCGTCGGGGCGTTCCGGCTGTCCGGGACTCGATTCTGGAAATGTCATATCGTTGAACTCGGCGCTTACTTGGATAATGTTTGACGGGCGACAGGTTCGGAGTTATCGAGGAGCCGCCGGTTTGCCGCGACCTGCTCCCGGACGTTCGGGCATGGACAAACCAACGGTTAAAGTGTAGAAGCACGACCGACGCTCGAAAAGCCGCGGACCGGAAGAAAACGACGCGACTTCAGCGATTGACAGGTGATAAAAGGCCACCATGGAACTGCTCGACCTCACGCTGCCGACCCCGGCGGACAACTTGGCGCTCGATGAGGCCCTGCTCGATCAGGCCGAATCAGACGGCCGCGAGGACGGTTTGTTGCGTTTGTGGGAGCCGAGCGATCACTTCGTCGTCGTCGGCCGCTCGACTCGCGTGGCCCAGGAGGTGAATCTGGCGGCATGCCGGGACGACGGCATACCCGTCTTGCGCCGTTGCAGTGGAGGAGCCGCGGTCGTCGCGGGGCCCGGGTGCCTGATGTACGCGGTCGTGATCAGCTATCGTCGACATCCCCAACTCAAATCGATCGGCGCCGCTCATCAATTCGTCTTGGAGCGGGTCGAGTCGGCAGTCAGCCAGACCGTGGCGGGCGTCCGTCGACAGGGGATCAGCGACTTGACGATCGGTGCTCAGAAGTTTTCGGGAAACAGTCTGCGATGCAAGCGGGATCATTTCCTGTACCACGGAACGCTGTTGTACGATTACCCGCTCGCACACATTGCCCAATACTTGAACGTGCCTCCTCGTCAACCTGAATATCGGGGCGGCCGAGGGCATCTGGAGTTCGTTCGGAATCTGCCGTCCCGGTCCGATTTGCTTCGCCATTCGTTAACAGGCGTCTGGCAGGCCGACCGACCGCGGTCCGACTGGCCCCGCCAGGTCACTCGGCAGTTGAGCACCGACCGCTACCAGCAGGCGTCGTGGAATCTGCGTTTATGACCGCTTGATTTCGTTCGATTATCACTCGTAGCGTCTTGCGAGGGCTCGTGAATCCTGCTTCTCAAGCGCTTCACATTCCTGCAGTCCACGTTCTTGTCCTCTCAACGGTTCCGTCGAGGGAGCCCTCTTGGCCCGCTCGCTCGTGTTGTGACGTTCACGGCGC
>CAYNDU010000546.1:0-4190 GCA_964395615.1 uncultured Pirellulaceae bacterium
TCAAGATCGCGCTGAATAATACGTCCACCCAAAACGAGCCCGTTCCTGCACCCGCAACCGCTACGCCGGGACGGATGATCCTGCCGGTCAGCACACTCATTCCATCGGCGCGATTCGTCGCAGAAACGTTCGCGTTATTGAGCCGGTGCGATCGTATGGGCACGCGGGATGGCGAGATGCGATTCTGACCAGAGAATGCAACTCTTCGCGCCGTGGGCCAGCCGCTCGATCGCTGCCGCGTTTTCCACATAACCGATCCCCAGCGACTCGACGTCATCTGCCGCACAACCGCTCATCAAGTAAATGTGGAATTGATCGCGTAGTTCGGCCAACACGGTGGCCAACAGCGCATCCGCTCCGCGATCCCGTTGAAGTTCGTGGACGAGTTCGTCGCGGGAATCGCGACCGGCAAGTCGGTGAAGGGACGGGCCGAGCGGGAGTTCCAGGTTCGTACAGAGGACCATGGTGCCTCTCGGGCGACATACGGTTGATGCCGTGACGAGCGCCTGGCAAACGTTGCTCCAGGTTTGGTGGGCCGAATCGCCGTCGATGGCGGCAATCACAAGGTCGGCCTGTCGCGTCGCGTCGAAAGACCAGGCTTGAGCAAGAAATTCCTGGCCCCTTTCGGCGACCGAGTTCGGACTGCCGGCCAGCACGGATAACAGCGTGTCTCCCGGGCCTCGTATCACCTGAATGGTGAATGGAAGACCGAGCAGCCAACCAACTTCGTCCACTTCGTCTCTTCGCCGACGCCTGTGGACCGGGTTGAGGCTGGACGCCGGCGATTGGAAGCGTCGAATGGCCGCGCGATCGCCGAAGGCGGGATATACGTCCGAGTGAACGCCACGGTACTGCAACGCCTCCGGGCTTCTGAGCACTCCCACCGGGACGACGACGTCGGCCTCACAGATCAGACGATTCAGGTAGATTGGCTGAGCCGCCTTATTGGCAGCCAGATACGCCATCTGATCGGCGTCGTCCGGATCATGGGTTGACTCCTTCATACCCGTCGTCCCACGCCCCCGATCCGTTTCCGGTGTTCCCTCCGCCGGCAGCCGCTTGACGTCGCGCAAAATGGAAACGTCGTCAGCGGCGACACCCGCCCGTTCGAACGCACGGCCCAATCCGCGCAGGAGCGCATCGGCACATGGGACAACAGCGGGCATGATGACCGCAACTCGATCACCGGGGACCACCGCCTGCACCAAAGGCGGGAAGCCGATCGGTAACGCGATGGCCGCCTCAATGGCTGCCTCACCATCGTCAATCGCCCGTCGCGACGGTGGTCGATGCTCCCAGACCACCGTTCCCGGGTCGAATTCCAGTCGAACGGGATCGGGCATACCGCATCTCAACTCGAACATGACCGCTTCTTTCCCGCTCTGGCACGGATTGTTGAAGATTCGTTTGGTCTCGGGCCGAATCAGTGAATCATAGTGGCCGCTTTGCGCGGCGGTCAACCTGCGCGACATGGCCCACCCGTTTTGTCCATGGGGACCTGGTTGAGGCTGCGGCGAATAAGCTCGCCATCGCTTCGATTCCGTACCAATGAGGAGAGCTGGTGTGACGCGAGAAGACAACCTGGTCCACCCATTCATCGTATCTGCCACCGAGAATCCCGCTCGGCGACCGCCCCGAACCCGCCCCTTCGGCGTTAAGAAATGCTTTTGCGTTGAGAAACGCTTCGGCGTTCGAAGGAATCGTCTGACGAAACGTCTGGCGGCGATCGGGCTTCTGTTGCTGGTGACCGTAATGGTGATCGGCACGGGCTGTCAGGAACGACCGGGCGCGGGCGATCGCGCGGAGCGACTCTCGGCAGACCAGGTCATCGATCGCATGGTCGCAACCTATCAGAAGACCGAGACGTATCAGGACCGAGGAAAGGTTCGGTTAGAGTATCGGCGCGGGGGCCGGTTATACCAGGACGAATCGCCACTGATGGTCATCTACGCGCGACCGGGACGAGCGGTCGTCAAGGCCTACCAGGCGCAGGTCGTCAGTGACGGGACCAAAATCCATGCCCGGATCAAGGACGCGTCGACCAACGATTTCGATCAACAGGTCGTTGTTCGTCCGGCTCCCAACGAACTCGACTGGCAATCACTGCTCGACGGTGACCCGGTGCTACAGGTCGCCTTGCGTCAGGGTCGGGTCGGCTTGCCGGTACAGCTTGATCTTCTGTTATCAGACGACCCATTGGCCGCTCTGCGCGACGAAGCGTCACGAAGCCGATTGCTGGAATCAGAATCCGTGGATGGGCAAAGGTGTCATCGCGTCGAGATCGAGACGCCCGATGGCCGCTTCGTACTGTGGATCGAAGAACGACGACATTGCCTGCGCCGCATTGAGTACCCTACTTCCACGTTCGCGCCGGAAATCCTGGGAGACCCCGCGGTGGAACGGGTCCGGCTGACGGCGGAATTTGAGGCCGTTCAACTGGGACACTCCATTGCGCCCGATGTCTTTCAGTGTTCCCTCGAGCCGACCGCCAAGGTCGTCAAACAGTTGATCCCCCCGCCCCAGAGTCTCCCCTCAGACCTGTTTGGAAAAACGGTTTCCGACTTTGCGTTCGAAGGACTCGACGGAAACGCCCTGACATCGAAAGAACTCGGCCAGACGATCAAAGTACTGGTCTGGTTCAACAACCATCCGGCCTGCCAGTCGACCATGCGTCAACTCGACCAGGTCGCCCGTCAGTTTCGCGACGAACGGCGACTGACGGTGCTGGGCGTCTGTGTCGAACCTGAATCGGTCACGACGGAGCAGATTCGCCAACTCGCACGTCGTTGGGATCTGCAAATCCGACTCGTACGCGATCTGCGGGCCGTGGGTCGGGACCGGTTCCACGTCCCGTGGGCACCAACCCTGGTGGCAGTCAACGACTCGAATGTCGTGCAGTTGGTCGAGGTCGGTGCCAATCCAGATCTCCGTGCCCAACTGCCTCAAGTCATCGAACGACTGCTTGAGGGAGACGACCTGGCAACGGAGATTCTTGCCGAACGTGACCGGCGAGCGGCCGAATATGCAGCGGCCCTGCGCAACGGTCGACCAGCAGCCCAGGCCAAAACGCAAGAAGAGCATACAGTCGTACCCTTTTCGCGCCCGTCGCTTTTTCGCCTGCGCAAGCTCTGGACGAACGACCAGTTGACGGCGCCGGGAAATATCACGCTCCTCAACGATCGCTCAGCAGGGCCCCGCCTGCTGGTGAACGAAGGATGGCGCACGATCACGGAACTGTCGGCGGCCGGAAAACTGGTCGACAGACATGTCCTCAATCTGCCACGCAACGCTGCCATCACCCAATTGCGAACCGAATGCGACGCTCGTGGCCGAAGGCGCTGGATCGCATGGTCCCTGCGAGGGCGCCAAGTCCATCTGCTCGACGATCAATGGAACGTTCGGTTGAGCTATCCCGACATCTCAACCGAACATGATGGAATTCAGGACGCGTGCCTGATTGACGCGAATCAGGACGATCAACTGGATGTCGTCGTCGGGTTCTGGGGGAACCTGGGAGTGCACTGCGTGACGCCCCTTCGAGACGTTCTCTGGACAAACCGACGTACGTCGCACGTCGCTACACTGAATGTCCTTCCACTCGGCGAACGTCCGTCCGAATTGCTGGTCAGCTCGGCCAGTGGCCAGATTCAACGACTCGACCGGAATGGTCAAAATCAACCCGTCGTTCAACCAACCCACCCGTTTGTCACCCAGCTCTACCGCTCCGCCCCCAGCGCGGACGGTCCGATTCGATGGTGCGGCATATCAAATGCCACGCGTCAGGGACGAGTGGCCGTTGGCTTCACCGGCCTGCTCGATAAACAGTGGCAGTACCCCTTGTCGGGCCAGGCATTCGACCGGCAGGTTCGCTTCGTCACCTCCGCGATCCTGCTCGACGATCAGCACCCCTATTGGATCTTCGCCACGCCCGACCACCGTTTGCATATCGTCAGCCATGATGGACAAGTCCATGACTCCTTCCACCCCGGAAACCCGATCTGCGGCTTCGCTGCCGGTCGTCACGGTGACCAGGGGTTCCTGGCCGTCGCTAGCCCCACAGGCGTGCAGGCCTGGGCCGTCTCGCCACCGGCCACCGCCGATCTCGGCTCGAAGAAACACTCACCCACACCGCACGTTCGATGCGATTCCACCCCCGTCCTTCGGGGCGCCCTTTCGTGCCCGCGGCCCGA
>CAYNDU010000547.1:0-4161 GCA_964395615.1 uncultured Pirellulaceae bacterium
GTGCCTCTGTGACTCCGTGAGAGGCCATTCTTCTGATCGAACTCGTTACCCAGCACCGGCGCACATGCCACTGGGCCTTCCCTTTCTCGTTTCCTTCGTGGTAAAAAGTAGCGTTGGCCGTCTCTTGAGCCTCTGTGAGCTCGTCAAGCGGATGCGTCTGCAAGACGGTCAGCTGCCCGGGACACGGAACTTCGTCGCGGAGCGAGGTGCACGCATCGCCTCGCAGTATGTTTCATTCCCACCCATTGGCCCTCCAACGGACAAAAGATTCTTCCATGAAAATCGGCATTGTCGGGTATCAAGGTGCTGGCAAGAGTGCTCTTTTTGAATGGCTCACCGGAACCACGTCAGATCCTGTCCTGGCTCACAAGACCCAGATGGCCATGGCACCGGTTCCCGAGCCGCGAGTGGCCGCACTCTGCGAGATCTACCACCCCAAGAAAGTGACGCACGCGTCGCTCGAAATCGTCGATACGCCCGGGCTCAGCCGGACACATGAAGGAAGTGCCGCCAAGTTGGCCATGATACGCGAGGCGGCCTGCCTGGTAGTCGTCGTGTCGGCCTTTGACGGCAACTCGGCCGTAGACGATCTGCAGAGCTTCGAAGAGGATCTGCTGATCGCCGACCTGGACGTCGTCGGAGGCCGCGTCGAGCGATTGCGCGAATCGGTCAAGAAGCCCCGACCCAACCGGGAGGAGCAGCAAGCGGAGCTCGCTGCGCTGACGCCTATCCACGAAGCCCTCGAACGCGGGGAGACCCTGCACCAGTTGACGCTGAGCCCTGAGCAGCAGCGGATCACCAGGTCTTTCCAATTGTTCAGTGAGAAGCCTCGCCTGATCATCGTCAACACGAGTGATGACGAAAACGAACCCCTACGGTTTCATTCGATCGCCCCGGAAGGAGTTCCACTCTACGCATTTTCCATGCAGTTGGAAAAGGAGCTGGCTTCAATGAACACCGAAGACCGCGAGGAGTTCTGTGCGGAGATGGAGGTGAGTGGGTTTGACCGGGACCAGTTGATTCGAGCGATTATGGATGCATCGGGTCAGATGCTGTTCTTTACCGCCGGAGAAAAAGAGGTCCGAACGTGGATGATCCGGCAAGGGGGCACCGCACTGGACGCTGCCGATGGAATTCACACCGATCTCGCGCGCGGGTTCATTCGTGCCGAAACGATGCAGATTGACGATCTCTTGCGTTTGGGGAGCGAACGTGAAATAAAAGCCCAAGGCCTTGTTCGACAGGAGCCGAAGGACTATGTCATCCAGGATGGCGACATCCTCCTGATCCGGCATAACTAGAGTTCACCGTCTCTCTCGGTCACCGTCTCTCTTGCGATCGCACGTCGCGACTTGAGCCATTGGCTCGAATCCACTCGATCAACTTCAAGAAAAAGCCCGGCGCTCCCCTCAACGCACGGGCGGGCCAAGGGGAGCGCCTTCACTTGCATCACTCGATATTCTCTCGCAGCCCGCCGACGGTCATTCGATGAATCGCCGCAGACGCACGGCCCGGTCGACGTTGTGGTTCTGTCCCGGTTCGAACGCCACCGGGACCGTCCGATCGATCATGTAGAACGCCCGGTGCCTTTTAACCTTGCCTGCATCGGAGCCCAATTCCTTGCCCAACCGGAAACCGTCCGGGTGCAGGACCAGGCCGGCTGGACTGCTGGCATCCGGGCTCGGATCAACTTCAAAGAACCCGACGGTTATCCAGACGGCATAGACGTTGGATCGCGTTGTCGTCAGGTTCCCCAGGCGGGCCAGGGATCGGTAGCGGAAATACGGATTCCGATCGGTATCATCGTAGGTTGCGGTCGAGGTGTTTTCCAAACGGGGCGTGGAGGGCGTGCCCGAGTAGCCAATCGAATCACTGCGCAACAGGGTCGCCTCGACACCCAGCCGGTCGAGACGATTTGCCGGATTGGTTGGCGAAGTCGGCGGCACCAGGTGTGCCTCGCCGGCCGCTCGAAACGGATTGGCGAAGAAGGTTGGTACCTCTGGATTCGGAACAAAGACATTCGGCCCGGTAACGCCGTAGCCGCGCCGACTACTGACGAAGTCCGGCCAATTCAGGCCGGGATGCCCTGCCTGCAAACCACTCCAAACCGACGGAGACAGTATCGTATTCAGGTTGATCCTGCCGGGGTCCCGGAATTGTGAGAAATGGTTGAACGGCGGGTGGAAGAACTGGGTGCCCGGTGTTGCATTCCCATTGAACAGAGTTGGGTTGAAGTAGACGTCCGTTTCGACAAATCGTGACGGCACATGGGCCAATTCGAACAGTCGGTAGAAGTTGCTTCCCAGTGATCCGGGGCCCGGTCCCGTGGTTGTCTGGAAGAAATTCAAAAGGTGTCCGTATCGATCGGGACTACCGGGCGAATACGGCGAGCCGGGTGGGGCATTCACATCATACTGATAGGGCAGTTGCGATGAACGAGTGGTCGGCACCTGCATCAGTTCGTACACGCTCTTGAAGGGCCGATTAATCCACGTGAGCCAGGGGAATGTCGATGGCTTTGGAGCACCATAGGGTGTCGGCGGACCGCTCGTGGCCGGAGCACCCACATAGAAATTTGCCGGCCGATTGGGTAGCGGCGCCGGAAACGGCGTAGGCGCCGGAGCCGTGGCGGCAACGTAGAACGGCCAGTAGTTCCGATTCAGAAATCCGATGGAATTCCCCAGCACGTACCCGAAGTGGTGCAGTGGAGTTGTCTCGGCCACGGCCGGTGGCGCGGGCGCACCGCCCTCGAGCGGACCCGATTCGTGTTTCCAGAGAACACGCTGCCCGGGGCCGCTTGGGTCGAAACCCCGCTCGCGTGAGTGAAACCGAAACGTCGGTGAATTTCCCGCGTTCGGGTCCGCCACCGAAGTGACGCCATTGAAAGCCGTGAGATCGGAGGACATGGAATCGATCGTCAGGTACGGATTGAGAACGGCGTGGTACGGGAGCAACGGATTGGCCAATCGTTGCAGATGAACGGTGCAGTAATCGTTGGTCGTGCCGTCAGTTACCAGTTCCGTGTCCGTGTCGAACGGGTTATCCAGAGCCGGCGTGTACATCCCCTCGTAATCCGCCTGCGTCGGATCCCAAACCTCTCCGGCCGGCCCGGCTGCCGGATAGCCGGCGACCGGTTCCGTCACACTGATGGATCTCGGCAAATTGATCACCACGCCGACCGCGGGCTGGATATTGGGCGGAGCCGGTTCACTCGGTATCGCCTGGTTGGCAAAGACCTGAGCACCGTGCGCCAGCGGGTTGGGATTCGGCTCAAGAACGATACGCCGAGTGGTCGCGTAATTCAGACCGCCCGCACCATCTTCGATCGCATCCGTACGACGACCGATCGTCGTCACATAATCGCGGATCCCATCGCCGTCCAGATCGAGGGGATTGCCCCCTTCGTCCAACGACTGCCCCGCCGAGCCGATCACGGCATAGTGCCCGGGCATGACGGGTGCCACCGGTAGATTCGTGAAGAACGGCAACTCCGTACCGGCGACCGGACCCGGAGCCGGCGTGAAGTAGATCGTTCGGCGAATCGCGGCCACGGGCAGACGCCGCGTTGCATCCCAATGGTCCGGATCACGATCCCGATTCGGACCCCTGGCGATCGCGACACGCCACACGGGCGATGCGCCCGGACCGGGTGTCACCTGGTTGAGCAACACGCCGGGCGTCCAGGCACCAGCCGTTTGATTGTAATAAAACTCACCCGGTGGGCGGTCGTCACCGGCCCAGGGATTATAAAGCTCCAGAAAGAAGGACCCTCGAGGAGCGAGACGCTGATCAAAATTCGGATCGGCATTGGGATCCATGCCCGTCGGATCAACCTTTCCCCCGGGAGTCGTCAGGTCTTCCGTGCGGCGGTCGTGAAACGCCAGGGCCTCCGTGATCAAGAGTTCCGGTCGTTCGCAGCCCCAGACCAGGCCTCGTTCCGTCGAAACGTCATCGCCGCTTCCGATAATACCGTCCACATCCCAACCATTCGGATTCGGCGGCGCCGGAGGAGGGCCGGGGGACGAGGTATCGTTGAACGGGCGAATGTCGAATTCAAACGGCGTCATGACTGAATCCGCATCGCGGACATCGACGACATTGACCGCCCACTGAGCGACTGCGTAAGCGGTCTCCGCCGGAGTGTTGCTCGCGCGCCTTTCG
>CAYNDU010000548.1:0-4124 GCA_964395615.1 uncultured Pirellulaceae bacterium
ATCCGTCCCGCCGGAGATTCTGAATGAGGAACTTCACCGTCCGCGTCACGATGCTCAAGGAACCGTTCACGTACTCCTTGCCGAGGGGGTACGTCGCATGCAGGCCGATCAGATTGATGAGGCAATCGAAGCGTTAGAGCGTGCAGTGGCAGTCATCCAGGAGTCGTCGGTCAACAACGTCTTCACAACACCCTGTTTCGCCTGGTTGATCAGTGGCTACCGGCGAAAGGCAGAACAGCTCGCTGACTGGACACCCCAGCAACGGAAAATCTTTCTGCGCCGTGGGCTAAACGCCGTGAGTCAAGCGATGGCTCGGGCCCGTCGTTGGAAACCGGATCTGCCACACATCCTGCGGGAATGGGCCATCTTGACGAGCATGCATGGTAACTCTCGGCGTGCCCGTCGACTGATCGACAAGAGCCTCTCGGTGGCCCGGCGGCAGGAATCGCCGTACGAATACGCGCAGTCGATACGAGTTCGCAAACAGCTGGGGGGCATCCATAACTGGCCCGCCGCTAAGGGGCAAACGGATCCCGAGAACGTACCGACCTTCGAAGCGAATTCCGCGCCCACTCCGTCGTCGGAGACTCCAACCGGGCAACAAGGCACGTTGTCGTTGATCGAGAGATTCAGTGCTCTGCTCAGGTCCGGAAGATCGATCGTCGCGGCTTTGGACGAACACCACGTCTATGAGTCCGTCCGCCGGGCGGCGGAGTGCCTGCTGCCGGGACAGCGCTGCCAGCTACTCACGCTCGATGACTCGCAACCCCAGCTGCGCGTGACCCCGCTCGGCCCGCAAGACACCGGCCCCATCGACGAACAACTGGTTCATCGTTCCGTCACGCAACGCTCGGCCGTCATTCGGTCAGAGCCGGACATTCCCACGACACGGCATGCCGGAACTCCTAACGGTGGGCGATCGGCCCTGTGCGTTCCTCTTTTCCTACGCGGAGTCCCTGTTGCGGCCTTCTACGTTATCGACGAGAGGGGGCTGGACCGGTTCGGACCGGTCGAACACCGCCTCGCCAGTTTCATCGCGACAATAGCCGGCGCTGCCATGAACAACGCCGCCGGCTACCGGCAGCTCCAACAGCTGAACGAAACGCTCGAACAGAAGGTCAATGAGCGTTCGCTTGCGGCCGAAACGCGAACGCGCGCTTTGGCGAAATCCAACCAGGAGTTGCTCCATCTGACCGAAGAATTGAGGGCGACGGAAGAGGAACTCCGCCAGGCCACTCGAGACGCGCGCGCGGCCAATCGAGCAAAGAGCCGATTCCTTGCCACAATGAGTCACGAGATCCGCACGCCCATGAACGGAATCATCGGCATGACCGAGCTGACACTCAAGACAAGGCTATCCGGTAAGTTGCGGCAATACCTCACTTCACTGAATCACTCCGCCATCTCCCTGCTCAATCTGCTCAACGACATCCTCGATTTGTCCAAGATCGAAGCAGGAAAAATGGTCCTTGACGCCGAGCCGATTGACCTGGAAGAAATCGTACTCAACACGACTCGCCGGTTCAAAGAAAAGGCCCGTGATAAAAACCTTACGCTCGTTTGTCGAGTCGCACCGGAGTCACGCGTTCGTATGCTCGGGGACGCGAATCGGCTGAGCCAGGTGTTTTCCATTTTGATCGGGAATGCCATCAAGTTCACCGATGAGGGCGAAGTCGACGCCGATGTCTGGACAGAAGAGAGCGAACAAGGTGTGATCGTGCATTACACGGTCCGCGATACGGGCATTGGAATCCCCCTTGAACAGCAGCGGCGCATTTTCGAATCGTTTCGCCAGGCCGACGCCTCGACGACTCGCCGGTTCGGCGGAACCGGTCTCGGCCTTTCCATCGCACACCAACTGATCCGACTAATGGACGGCCAACTGAATGTAGAGAGCCAACCCGGCAATGGCAGTTCTTTCAACGGACACATGATTCTCGACCCTGACATGTCCCCCTCGAAGGAACGACACCCGATCGGGTTGAGCGAACCGTGTCGCATCATGCTCGTCGATCCGTGCCCTCGCCGATTACATGTCCTGACCGAACAGCTCTGCCTGCTCGGATTGGACGTCGACCAGTTCGTGGACCCGAAAATGGCTTGCCGAATGCTGTCCGCTACCAGGGGGACGCCGGTCTGCCCCCGGCTCGTACTCGCTGCCCCCATGGGGTCCACGGTGTCTGACTCGTCCAAATGGCTTGATCAGTTATGCGATCACCTCGACCCGGCAAAAACGGCCGTGGGCCTCGTCGATCCGACCGACGACCAAATCGTCCACGTCCAGTCTCGAATGGAAAGTCAGGTCGCTCAGATCGACTTCCCCTTGTCGAGCGCGGATCTCTGCCGTTGCATTCAAGAACTCCTGTTGAACCAGCTGAAACAACTCGCTCCGACAACGGACGATGTACCAGGTGGCAATACACGAACCGGTCAAGCGTCGCTCTCCATCCTGGTGGCCGACGATTCACCGGTGAACCAGGAAGTGGCTCTCGGTCTGCTCGAGCTTGAGGGCCACCGCGTTGAAGTCGTCGATAACGGTCTCGCCGCAGTCGACGCAGCATCGCTTCAGACGTTCGATGTCATCCTGATGGACGTGGAAATGCCGCAACTGGACGGCCTGCAGGCGACTCGGAGGATCCGGAACGATGCCGCGGGGCCAAACCGACAGACACCAATCATCGCAATGACCGCGCACTCGGCAGCCGACGTTCGACAGGATTGCGTCAAGCACGGCATGACCGACTGTCTCTCGAAACCCATCGAACCGAGCGTACTCTACGACGTGGTTCGGTCGGCCGTAATTGAACAGAAGCCACACGCGGCCGAGTTGGTCGAGTGACACGCCGGCCGCTTCTGCCGACGGCAACTCTCAGTTGTCCGATTCAATTTCGTCGAAGAACCGAACGAACTCTCGCCGATTCTCGCTCGCCAGGAACTTGATCGCCGCGCGAGGGTGACAGTTCACTTGCCCGGTGATGTTGAAGGGAACCAGAGGTCCCCAGCAAAACTCGGACCGAAGCGGTTCGACATAGTCCTGAATCAACTCGATCACCGGCCTCAGTTTGAATTTCGGATCTCTTAGAAAGCCGAGCAGCAACTCCATGGGGCAGTTTCCGGCACCTCGGCCCAGGCCGCCCATCGTCGCGTCGGCCACGTTGGCCCCTAGCTTGATCGCCTCAATCGTATTGGCAAAGGCCAATTGCTGATTGTTGTGCGCATGAATGCCGATCGTCTTTCCGTCATCCGACACGGCCTGAGAGTACTTTTCATACAGATAATCAATCTGTTCCCGATAGAGGTGGCCGAAGCTATCGACAATGACCATGACATCGACCTGCGTGTCACGAACAGCACGCAACACGGTGTCAATTTCCATCTCGGTTATGTCGGAAACGGCCATCAAGTTCGCACTCGTCTCATACCCCAACTCGGCGGCATAGTTGATCATTTCGATCGCTTCCGGCAACTGGTATGCATAGAAGGCCACGCGAATCATGTCCAACACACTCTGATCGCGCGGTACGATCTGTCGCCGCCAGTCCGACTTACCCGTATCGGCCATTGCCGACAACTTGAGCTGTGTCGCCTCCGAATTATGCCCGTTGAACACGCGCGTCAAGTCGGCTTCTTCGCAATGACGCCAAGGACCATTCTTGCCGAGCGGAAACTGTTCCGGCGAGTCCTTATATCCGACCTCCATGTAATCCACACCGGCAGCCAAACAGGTCGTATAGACCGCGCGCACGAATTGGTCACTGAATTGATGGTCGTTGACCAATCCTCCGTCGCGAATCGTGCAATCGAGTACTCGCAACTCCGGTCGGTAGGTAGTCGATTGAGCCATAATCGAAGTGAAGTTTCTCAAACAGGCGTGAAATGGTAGGAGGGCTTTCTTTATCATCCATTCGCGTGACCGTAATTGCAAGCCGACAACCCCGAAAAGTGCGTCTTGCCCCATCCATGCCGCACAAACCGCACATCCCCCCCATTTTTCCGGCTCTCCAAATGTCGACACGGACCGATCGGCGGGGGCAGCCGATCGGTCTTTCGGCCCACTTTGTCGGCGAGAGCACAAAAAAACGACGCCAGCACAGAACGGGACGCAGTGTCTCGGCAGGCTGGGT
>CAYNDU010000549.1:0-4114 GCA_964395615.1 uncultured Pirellulaceae bacterium
CCGTTTGGCCCGCTGTGACACGCGACAAAGTGCCGAGGAGAGATTCTGTCCGCGCGGGCGCGGCCGCCGGATCGGCTGTGGCCGTGGGCGGTATGGCCCCCGGTATGTGCAACACTGCCCTGGGGGGTGCGGCTAGGGCTCCCCGACCGACGTTTAGCAACGACCAGTTCTACACCGACGGAAAGTTTGACGAGTCAAAGGCCAAAGAGGGTGTGGTGGCCATGGGCCGGTGGTTTGGATATCCGGTTTTTCCCGGCATGCTCGACATGTTATGGGTCAGCGATTACGGCGCCGGCCAGTTCACGCAGCTGGGGCTGGCCGCTTGCGTATTCGCCAACCACCGGGACGAAGCCGGCACGTACATGATGTTGGATCTGTTTCTGCTGCCCAACCAGATGCTCCCGGAGCATTGGCACGTCGAGGGGGACCACGACATCACGAAGACCGAAGGATGGCTGGTGCGGTGGGGCAAGGCCTACCTTGTCGGCGCGGGTGAGGACAACCTTGCTGCGTTCCCGCAGATCACGATCCCGTCGTTCCATTGCAAGGGAAAGACGCAGTCCGGCCACGTCGTCGAGGGGAAGCCGGGCACGTTCACTCCCTTGGCCGAAGTGGGAAGCCGCCACTGGCAGTACGCCGGACCCGAGGGGGCGATCGTCACCGAGGTGGCCAACTTCCACACCACCTCGGCCGTTCGACATTCCGATCAGGTATTGAACGATTTCTTCTTGGGAAAGTGATCTCGCCGAGCGTCCGCGCTGCGGCTCCTGGTTCGATGACACGGGCGAGTTTCAATTGCGACGAATCGTACCGTCGTCGGCAAACGTCCTCCAATTGAGCTTCTCTTTCTCCATGACTTCCTTAAGTGCCTCCGGCGTATGAGGAACAGGGTTGATGCCAATCAGGGCGAACGGTTTATCTCTGAGCTTTTGGACGAGCGACCGCTCGTGGGGCCAATGGACCCGTCACGTAGGTCAGTACTCCTGCCAAAAGTAGAGCAGCACGACGCTGCCCCGATAATCACTCAGCTTGAGTTGCTGGCCGTCCTGGTCCTGGCCGTTGATATCGGGGGCCAATTTTCCGAGGGACAGGTGGCGGATGTCGTACAGCTCCGATTTAGCTCTTTCCGCGCCTGTGCCAGGTGAATCAGCGCAGGCGCCAGAATCAGGTAGGTTCTTCTTGAACGTTGTTTACCGCTTGACCAATGCTGCGACCCAGCCGCCCTGGTAGGGGGCGGAGAGCTTGACGGGGTGGCCGCCCGGGATCCGAACTGGCAGCTTGCGCCAGTCGCCGCCCTCCCAGGTCCGCGTCGCCACGCCCAACGAGACACTGATCCACGTAATCTCGAACGGACCGGGCGCGGCAGTCAAGTCCAATGTGACCGATCCGCCGTCGGTGAAATAGAGGGCATAGCCATCGCCCGGTTTGGCGGCCAGATATGCTTCATCCGATTCGCGATCCGACAACAACTCCATATGCGGTACGATGTCCCAGAACTTCATTTTGCTTTCCAAGATGCGAGCTGCTTTGATCGCCCCCTTGGCCCAGTCGTTCAATCCGTTCCCGGCATCTGGTCGGTGAAAGCGAGCGCTCGCGGAACCGCCGAGGATATCGCGCCAGAACCTTTCGACACCGTCTTCAGGGCCTCCCGTGCCGAAACTGTAATAGCCGCTCCCGTAGATCTTCGTGTGGTTGCATGGACGCGGATGCTGTTTCATCTGATCGATCAGCCATCGCAGAGCATCCCAGTGGGCCTCGTCGAAATTCCGGCTGTTCACCTGTGAGATGTCCGCAAACATGTAGTGCCTGGTGTCTCCAAAGACTGTCGGCGTGTGCTCCGCATGTCCCGCCCGGAACGCATCGTCGAACATGTCCGTCGTATAGACTGAAACGCCCTTCTTCGCCGCTGCCGCTTGAATGAACTCGATCCAGTATTGTCCCCAAACGGCCGGCGTCGACGTCTCGTTGTTCATGCAATAGAGCACATGCCCGTAGTCCAGACTGTACGACAGCATCTTGGCGACAAAGGCCTCTTGATAACGGCGGATCAAGTCCAGTCGTTTGTCATAACGGGCCATGCCGGGGATTGAATAAAAGAACGGCTGCTTGTCTCGATGAGCAGGCTGGGGATATTCGGGCGCGAACCCCGTCTGCTGAGCGCTGTAGTTTATGTTGTTTCCGGGATTCCAGGGACTATGCTGCCAGCAGTCGGTAGAGTAATCGAAACGGTCCCAGACCTCGATCTGCACGATGATCTTCCGTTCGGCGGTCCAGCGAAGCATGTTTCGAAATCGCTGCCAATATTCTTCATTCCACTGGTCCAAGTCGAACTTGCCGTCAGGCAGCAGTTTATGGGGCTTCAAGTCGACTCCTTCCCGCTGGCTCATCGTGCAACGCACGTAGTTCGCGCCGACTGCCTGAATCTCATCCAGGTGGGACTCCAGGCCTTCGAGCAAAAAAATGTGATCCGTATCACTCCCACCCAGGAGCATCACCGGTTGGCCCTTATGCTGCCAGTAACGAGGATTCTTGGCATATGGCTGAATTCGATCAGCGTTCTTTCCTTCCGCTGCCAAACTCGATCCGACGAACGAGGACATTAGAATTGCGGCGCAACCAGCCTGAAGGAAAATTCGAGTTGCGAATCGAAACATGGTCTTACCTTTCATCGATGTGTTACCGATCGGACCGGAGTCGTGCTACGCAAATATCCACTTGCGCGAGAGATGCGTGTCAGGCTGAAGTCGTCGTAGTAGATGACCGGAGGGTCCGTACCGGGGTGGCGGACGTCCATCAGGGCGCCCAGCATGACGATGTGTTGTTAAACCGGCGATCGGCGCGACGCCGGTCTCTTGCAGATCAGCGCGTCACCCTCCGCAACGTTCGTATCGGAGACGATCGCCAGGGCGGGCCTTGTCGCTTTTTGGATGTACGTGTGCAGTCCCTCGGTCACGAACGAGCCAATGTAGCCACCGTTCCATGCGGCATTGTACCACTGGCGCAACGCAGTTTCGATAGTTCCTTAGTGTGGATCCTGGACCGTGAATGGCTATTCACACGACGGCCCGAAGGCCGATGGTCCGGCCGATCGATTCATCTTGATGCGAAGCCCACAAGACCGGATCACGCGACGCGAGGCGTGGCAATTCTTTGTGCGCCGCGACCGGCGGAACCAACCGGTCTGGTCGTATGACGTCCGAGACCGAGGAGCCGTGTTCGAGCACCCTGACGCCTGCTTGCGATCCGCCATTACATACGATGCGGGGATCCGGCGTTATCTCTGGTGGCAAGCTATTCCTCAGCCCCCGGGACACAAGGACCGCGGGGACACCCGCTTCACCGGCGGCTTCGGAGTCTACGATGCCTCGGAACCGTGGGGACCGTGGACGACGGCGTTCTTCACAAACAAGTGGGACACCGGACCGGGCGAACATGGTGATTTTCCGTCCAAATGGATGAGCGTCGATGGTCGCACGGTCAATCTCGTCTTCTCAGGCAACGACCAATTCTGCGTGAGACAGGCAACGCTGAGGCTGCGATAATCGACGACGAAGGAAGCCGAGAAACGCATCGTACGGAATGAAGCCATTATTGCGACTTTCTCTTCGCCTTTCGCATTCCGTTTGAGGCCGCGAGTGACAATCGGGCCTTCCGCGTGAATCTTCCAGGGCCGCGTTCCGTAGATTGCCTCACCATTGACCTTCATCCGGCGTCCGATTCCCCGCATGATCTTCTGCTCTTCCGGTGGGATCGAACCATCGCCCTTCGGCGTCAACGATAGGAGAAAGATGCCGCCGCGACTGACCACGTCCACGATACTTCGAGTGTGATAGCCGGAATTGTCCTTGTATTTCTTGCCATTGACGTAGCTCCAGGGATAGGCGATCGCCCGGTCGACCTCGTTGGGTGGATCGGCGCAAAGGGTCGATCTCGGCGCCAGCCAGTGCCTCGAATCCCATACTCCCAGCATAAAAAGATCCCATGTGTTATCGGCCGACCTCTCCCATCCCATGCTACGCCGTCTGCCGCAAAAAAATGTAATTGTCCCCATTTCGAGCCGTGGGTGCAGGAACGGGCTCGTTTTGGGTGGACGTATTATTCAGCGCGATCTTGA
>CAYNDU010000550.1:0-4110 GCA_964395615.1 uncultured Pirellulaceae bacterium
GGTTCCGGTCTGTTCAAGCGGTGCGACGGCGCTGCCGGTGTGGCAGCGATTGCAGGGCTGGACGACGATGCCGGTCTCTCACTCGCCGACGGACGCCCCTAGATCGACATCAACTCGGGTCGTGAACATGAGTTCCGGATCACCTCGATCGGCCAGCGATTGGCAAAGTGCTTTCAGTGAGGCCGCGAGGGAAATCTTCTTTGTTTGGCCTCCAGCGACGATCGTCAATGGCCGTTGATAATCCGCCAGCCGCTCGTCGAGCCAGATAGTGGCCCGATCTGTCTTGTCGCCGGTTATCGTCAGCACGTTCTTGCGGCAACTCGCTGCGATGCGTCGGCCGCCGCCCGACGGATCGAGTTGCAGCCAGTTGAGCATATTCACATTGGCAGCGGTCGATAGCCAGATCACCTCGTCGGGGACCGGCTGACGGCGATAACCGAACATCTCCTTGATCTTGTCTCGATCGGGAAGTCCCGTGTGGCCGTGCCCCGGCTGATATTGAAATTCGACGGGATAAATGTCGGTGCGGCTTCCACGAGTCTTCTTCATGAATTCGGCAAACGACTGGCAGCGCGGCAGCCGGCCGTAACGCGTGTCCTTTTCCCCGACCATGAATGTAAAACGCGTGTTGCGCAGATTGATGCCTACTTCATTTCCAATGGATGGAGCGGCTGCCGAGGCGTGGATGGCGGCAAATCGGTCCGGCATCTGCCGGCCGATGTAGAACGCGCCGTAACCACCGTGCGAATAACCCATCAAGTAGACTCTGTTGGGATCGACATTGGCATGAATCAGTAGCTGCCGAATCAGATTCGATGTGACGCCCAGGTTGTAGCTGTTATAGAATCCGTTCCACTGGTCGGTCGGCGCGCGAATGGCCAGGTAGAGATAGCCCTCCACGCTCGCCTGGTCTCGATAATAGCGTTGCATGACACGCCACTGGCTGTCGTTGATCTCTTTCGGAACGCCTCCACCTCCGTGCATGGCGATAAACAGAGGCCACCCGTCCGCCGGTTGTTTGCCGACGGTGCGCACAACATAGGGGCTCGTATACTTCTGGTAGGTCGCCTGCCTTGCCTGCCAATCCTTGGCCAGACGATTCGCCTCGTATCCTCGACAGTAGGCTGACCACGTGAGTTTGCGGGCCGTCGACGGGGCGCTTGTGAGCGTCGAGTCGGCGGTTGTCGGGAATAGAAACTCAGCTCGTCGGTCGGGAGGCAGGGCAAAATATCGGACGACGGCTGCTTGCAGACGGCGTCCCTCTTGCGACTGAAAGACATGCTCGTCCGCTTCCCGCCAGGCTCGCCATTTGGCGACCTTGCCGGCCGGCGTACCCAGGTCGAAAGCAATCAGTTGCCCGGACTCCTTGGCGGAAATGACCGTGTCAATGGATCGCTCGCCAAGCCGCAGATGCAGGCAGTAATCCCCCGGACCTGGCAGAACGGCGGACAAGTGGTCGTTCGCATCGAACTGTTCGTTGTTGGTCTTGCCCTGAAAAATGAGTTTTCCGGTCGCGTCGCACACCGTTACGTCGGCCGTACGGCGATCGGCGCCAACGGTTGCCTTGAAACGCACTTCAATGGAGCCGTCGGGCAGCTTTTGTCGCAGCCGCGTGTAGCGATCCGTCACGTTGACGGCACCGATGTCTCGGCGATCACGGGCCCAGACCATCGGGAACGTCAGCCCCGTCGGGCGGAAGCTGGTGGCATAGATCGCATGCAACGGATGATTGCGATCGGCGCCGGACGCTCGTCCAATAAACCATGCCTGGTCCAGTTTGTCGCCCGCCGGCTCGGCCGCGCCGGTGAAGTGCCAGCCGTCGCTCCAGATCTCGACCCACGAGTGATTGCCACTCTTGTCCGACCAGAGTGGCGTGCCGACGAATCGGGCAGGCACGCCTACCGCTCGACACGCGTCTACCAGGATCACGGAGAGCCCCGAACATGATGCCAGCCCGGACTCCATCGATTCGAACGGCCCCTGGTCGGCCCGTTTTCGTTTGGTGGAATATTTGACCTTAAGGGTTGCAAAAACGGTGTGGTTCAGCCGAACGGCCGCTTCCGCCGGAGTCTTTGCCTCCTTGACGAGCGGCCGGAACCGTTCGTAGAACTCCTTGCGCCAATCGTCCCGTCGTTCGGTAATGCTGGCGTACGGCAGGACGTAATTCAGGAAGAGATCGGTACTGACTTTGGATTTCCAGGGCGAGTTGTTCCACGCCTGGTAGGCGTAGTCAACATTCTCCAGAAGGAAATCGGCAGACAACGTCGTCAGGTCGCTGATCGGCATGTTGCGAATCAGGAATTCGAGTCCCTCGCGCTGGTCAGCTGGAACCTTTTCGAGCGCCTTCCTCAATTGCGGGGCGTTCTCTCCGGACCGTTTCATCGCGGATATCAGTTCCGCCGAAGGATCATTTTCAGCGGCATTTTCGCCGGCGAGCAGGAAAAGAGGGACAAAGGCGGTCATTGCCAAGCCGGCAACCAATTGTGTCAGATGCTTCATGGATGACTCCCGGGAGTGAATCACGCGGTTCGCTGTTACCATTTTTCATCGTACCTGGTCCAAAGTTCATCTCCCAGACGCCAGTATGCCTGTGTCGCTTCACGGCAATACCCGAAGGTCGTGTCGGTCAGTAGTTGGAGTGCCTTCTTTCTGTCGCTACTTAGCAAGCGTACGAGTTGTTTGTCGAGCGCTGACTGTTTCGAAAAGAACTGTTTCTGGAGTGGGTCGCGGACGCCTGCGACGTCTTTTCGCATCTCACCCCATCGGTGTGCTGCCAGGGTTGCGACACGGTTGTAGGCCCACCAGGCTGACTTTCGGCTGAACCCGGTTGTCCTGCCGTCGGTCCTGTAGTCCTCGGGTAGATCCAATGCTCCCGCATAGATGGGTGTATAGACCGTCATCGCCGGGTTGCCGTATCCGAACCAGGTGATTCCTCCAACGGCGTCCGGGAGCCAGGATCGGGACTGGATGACCGTTGCGTACATGCAGTACCAGCGGGCCATGGGACGCTCGCCCAATTCCCCCCATCCGCCGTTGATCTTGAGAACCTTGTTCATGTCGTATGGCATGAAGGGATTGGCCAGTGGGCTTTTGATCGTGCGGCCCTTCTCGTCAGTCACCGTGACGTTCTTTACCATATCGAACTCAGTTCCCTCATAAGTATCACCGAACAGATTCATGATTCTCTGTGGGCTCAATCTCTTGTCAGGTTTGACCGAGAAGGGAAAAACGTTCGCATTTGGATTGAGCTTCAAGGAAGGAGCCAGGAGGTTCAATGCCCTCCACTCGCGTCGAGTCGAAGCGAAGCTGAACCGTCCCTCCGGGTTATATGCTGCGTAGAATCGAAAGGGCTGACCGTCGTCCGGGTCCCAATAGTCGTGATCCTTGGCGTACTGGCGGACGTTCTGGGATGCCAGAAACTCGTCACCCTTTGCGAGGTCCAACTCCCCAATGCGGGCGGCGTTGGCAATCACACTGACATGGCCGTCGGGGACACGCTGGGCGGCCCAGATGGCGCCGACCTGGCCGGCACCCGGCCCAACGATTTCCATTAACCACACCTCCTGTGGATCGGAAATCGTTAGCGCCTCGCCCTCGTCACACCATCCATATTGTTCGATCAGTGCACCGCCCAGTTGAATTGCGTCGCGGGCAGTCGACGCGCGCTCCAGCATCAAACGGGTCAGCATCTCGCAATCGATCAATCCCTTTTCGCTCTTCAACTCCTCGCGCCCGCCAAACGTCGACTCTCCGATTCCCACCTGGCGCTCGTTCATGCAGGCGTAGGCGGGGGCCAGATAGCCGAAAGTGGACGCCGGCCCGGGAATTTCACCGGTTGGTACCGTCCCGTATCGTGGCATAGCGCCGGCATCGTCCAGGCTGCGCTTGACAAGTGCCCGCATGGCCGAACCGGAGTTTCCAGATGGTAGTACGATGGTGATTTGACTGCCGGTGCGGTGACTGTCACAGGTATGAGATGTCATCACGGATCCGTCGATCGAGGCGGATCGACCCACCATGATCGACGTGCAGGCATCCAAGGCCGGCAGAGGCAAGAGGGAAACCGGCATGAAGGCGAGCCAAAAACTCACGAGGCTCGCGAAGCTCATA
>CAYNDU010000551.1:0-4103 GCA_964395615.1 uncultured Pirellulaceae bacterium
GACCCCGATCTGACCGAAGCCCGTACCGCTATCGGGAAACTGACGACCAAACTCGATGAGTCAGAGACCGAGCAGTAGAGGGCCGACGCGGGGCCGTTCGTGGCCGTGGCGCTACTCATGTGACGCCACGGGAGCAAGCAACCTGGTCTACTGCGTGGGGCTCACTAACTCCGGTGTCGATTCGGGATAGAGGTCCTCTTCTGTGGATGACGTTGGCGTTTCCCCTTCGTCGGTCATTCGATAGCCGACGTCCGAGAACTTCGACCCGACGCGTCCGTACGTGCGGTCCGTTCGCTGCCAGCGACCGCCAAAGGCACTGTAGTCGTCATCGAGACTACTTTGGCACATCGTACATCCGGTGCCGACCACTACCAAAACAGTGCATAAGATCCCGGAGATAATCCGTTTCATCGCAGGTCTTTCCGGCGCAAAGGGGGCCCGAGGTCCAAAACAAGCCGTACTAGCACCGTTTTCGGACGCGGAAGCCGTGGAACTTTACGTAAACTCTGCCGATTGTTCCGATTGTGACGTTGGTTGACGTTGGTTTCCTGCCGGCATCGGTCGAGACCGCTCGAAGGACCCGACCGGTGGTTCTGCGCACGTCGTTCGAGTTCCGGGCCGCCCTGCGGTACACTGACAACCACGTGACGAGCGCCGCGTTGCGAGACGGACGATTCGCCTCGGAGCTTGCCACGTCGGACAGAGAGGCGGGAAGGCAAGTTACGGATGGCTTGCTGCGTTCCATCCACCAACGATGAGAGTACCATGGCGTCGTCTCCAACAGCACCGTCCGACCTTCAGTCGCCGCCCGAGGGTCGACTGGCCGTTCTCCGTCGCCTGGGCCCGGGGTTGATCATCGCCGGTTCGATTGTGGGATCGGGTGAACTGATCATGACGACGAAGACCGGAGCACAAGCCGGCTTCTGGTTGCTTTGGCTGATCATTGTCGGCTGTTTGATCAAGGTGTTTGCCCAGGTCGAATTCGGGCGGTTCTCGATCGTCACGGGTCAAACCACGATGGACGGACTGGCGCAGGTGCCGGGCCCTCGAGTGGAAGGTCGTGGCAACTGGATTGTGTGGTACTGGTTTCTCATGTTTTTGGCAAGCATCAGCCAGTTGGGTGGAGTCGTTGGGGGCGTGGGACAGGCCCTGGCCATTTGCGCACCGCTCACCGAGGCCGGAAGGTCGTACAACGAATACGTGGATTTGGCGACCACGCTGACGGTTCAACAAGTGGCGGTCGCTCGCACGGAAGACGAGGTGGCAGGAGGTGCGGCCCCGCCGAAGCTACAACGACAAAGAAACGAAGTGGCGCAGACGGTGGCCCGACTCGCCGAGCTTGACCGGCAGATAATCGACACGTTGGGGGCCCGACGTTTTGCTCAACTGGGCAATAAGCCCCCGCCGCCATGGGATGATCGAATTTGGGCGTCGATTGTCGCGGCGATTACGATCGTCGTGTTGGTTATCGGCCGTTACCGGTTCATACAGGCGTTTTCAACTCTGCTGGTTGCTTCGTTCACGTTGATCACGCTCGTCAACCTGGGTTTGTTGCAGTTCAACCTGGCATGGCGGTTCAACCTCCAGGACGTCTTGAACGGTTTGAGCTTCCGTTTACCGCCGGTTCTGGATCAGGGCACGACGTCGCCGATCGCGACGGCACTTGCGACGTTTGGGATCATCGGCGTGGGTGCGGCCGAACTGGTGGCCTATCCGTACTGGTGTCTGGAGAAAGGGTATGCTCGGTTCACTGGCCCGCGCGATGCGACGGCAGAATGGACGGCACGCGCCCGCGGCTGGATGCGCGTCATGCGTTGGGACGCCTGGTGTTCGATGGTCGTCTACACGTTCGCGACGGTCGCATTCTACCTGCTCGGCGCGTCCGTTCTCGGCCGGTCAGGTCTGGACCCGGAGAAAGGCGAGATGATCCGAACGTTGAGCGTGATGTACGTACCCGTCTTCGGCCGATCTGCGGACATTCTATTCCTGTTCGGTAGCGTGGCCGTTCTCTATTCGACCTATTTCGTAGCCAATGCAGGTCACGCTCGGGTATTCGGGGACGCGCTGCGTGTCTTGGGGATTGCGAGCAAGACCGAAGCCGGCTATCGAATGCGCGTTCGAATTCTGAGTGGTCTCTTTCCATTGCTTTGCCTGGTGATCTACCTTGCTGTACCCGCGCCTGTCGCCTTGGTGGCTCTTTCCGGGCTCATGCAGGCGGTCATGCTGCCCATGCTGGCAATGGCCGCCCTCTTCTTCCGCTACCGCCGGTGCGATGACCGGGTGCGCCCTGGCCGCACCTGGGACCTGTTCCTCTGGGTCTCAGCGATCGGGATGTCGATCGCCGGGCTGTGGGCGCTCACCAACAAGCTCCTCTCCCTTGCGGCGTGACGCCTCGTAAATGGCAGGGGGCGTGGCGCGGCCGAATGAACGGCGACAACCCCTACCCAAGCCTGTTCCGGCGCCCGGTGAGACCGTCAACCGGTGCCGCTTTTCTGGCCTAAACTTGAACGGTCCCCGTCGTTTCAGAACCGGCCAGGCGTCGGACAACCCCTATTATCGTGAGAAACCGATTGTGGCAAGCTCAGATCAGTCCACCGGATCGCCATCCCGTTGCGTGCTGCACGTCATTAACGGCGAACACTATTCGGGTGCCGAGCGAGTCCAGGACCTCCTGGCGGCCCGGTTACCCGAATTCCGCTATCACGTCGCTTTTGCGTGCGTCAAACCGCGAGAATTCGCCGCTCGGCGCCATTACCAGCAGGCCCCCGTTTTCAACGTGTCGATGCACAACCGAATCGACATGAGACCTGCCTGGCACCTAAGGAGCATCATTCGTCAGACCGGCGCGGTGCTGCTTCATGCCCACACGCCGCGTTCGTTGATGGTGGCACGGCTGGCGGCCGTGACCACAGGCCTTCCAGTGGTCTACCACGTCCACAGCCCCACCTCACGCGATACCACGAAAGCCCTGCGCAATTGGCTCAATAATGCCACAGAACGATTCAGCCTGACGGGCGTCGATCGAATGATCACCGTTTCCAATAGTCTACACCAGCACATGGCGGCACAGGGCTATCGTGCCGAGCGGTTGGTCACGGTTCCCAACGGCGTTCCAGTGGCGGACCCTCTGCCGGCGCGCAGTGTTCCCCGTGGCCCGTGGACGCTCGGCTCGGTCGCCCTCTTTCGGCCACGAAAAGGCCTCGAAGTCCTGCTGCAGACCTTGGCGCAGCTCGTCCACAAAGGGCATCCCGTTCGCTTGCGAGCGGTGGGTCCCTTCGAGTCGGCGGAATACGAAGCGAGCATCCATGAGCTTGCCGCTCAATTGGACGTGGAACAGCATATCGATTGGATCGGTTTCACTCAGAATGTGCCGGCTGAACTCGCGATGATGGACCTGTTCGTATTGCCCAGCCTCTTTGGCGAGGGTCTTCCGATGGTCGTATTGGAAGCCATGGCGCACGGACTGCCCGTCGTCGCGACGCGAGTTGAAGGGATACCCGAGGCCATTCGCGAGGGCCAGGATGGAATGCTGGCTCAGCCGAATGACGCCGGCGATCTGGCGACCGCGGTGGAATCGGTCCTGTCCGATCCAACTGCCTGGCTCAGCATGACACGCAACGTTGTGGAACGACACGCGCAGCAATTCTCCGATATCCGGATGGCCGAACAAGTTGCCGACGTTTACCGACAGTTGCTGGACGACGCAAACTGCAATCGGGCGCGAAACGATGAATCGGTCGGAGACCGGTCGAGATAGGTTCCATCGAACGAGTATCGTGCCACGGCTCAACCGGGTGCAGTCTCTTGAGTCCTACGTTTTATCGGGGGTTCTTCCTGTTTGTGTTGTCGAGTTGATTGTGAGTTGCGGAGTGTTGTTCGTTTGAGATTCGAACATCGCGTCGCGGACTCTCGGCCAAATGCCGCTCAATGCGATGACCCGCAGTGCAGAGTGAGAAAACGGTGCGCCAGTTTCCATTCCCCACTTCATGCCCGCACACTTGAATCGCCGGGTAATGGCAGTTCTACAGGCCGCCCCGGTCACACCGCAACCTATCGGAACGCGAAGTCGATGGCGTTCTGCGTCGTTCATCCAAGGTGAATGC
>CAYNDU010000552.1:0-4102 GCA_964395615.1 uncultured Pirellulaceae bacterium
ACCCTGGACCTACGGATTAAAAGTCCGTTGCTCTACCGACTGAGCTACATCCTCATGATATCGCAAGAACCAACTATACAACAACTTGCGCGATTCTCACTGGCGCCGCACTCAACGTTCAACCTGAGTGGGGTGGGCATTCCTGTTGAGCCGCCGACTTGAGCAAGTCTACCCAAAAGCCGATCGGACGCAAGGGCATCGCCGAGTCCGATATGATCGCTGCCGGGCCGCCCAAGGACGGCCCGGCAGCTGAGTGGATATCCCCATCACGTAAAGGGGACACCAACAAGTAACCGAACCGAGCCGCAAAAGTTCCGTTGCGCGCCGTTTCGGTTCGAAGTGAGGACCGGCCCATGCATTGACTGGGTGCCTGTCGCGGGTGTTCCGCCGGCACACTCGTGCCATCCGTCCCGGGAATCGACACAAATCAGGATTCCCTAACCGGTCTGCGGTGGCTCTAATGATAGGTGCTGCGCCGGCGTGGGAGAAACGGCCTGGGTCATTGACGACGACCGCGGGAATCGATGCTTGCGGTTGCAGCGCGTTGGAGTCGGTGGCCGAAAAAAAAGGTGCTCATCAGAAGACGGACGGGAGACATCATGACTTTCCCAAACGGGCGACCATGAGGACCGGACTTACCTATAAGCGCCCGATGCTGCTGTTGTTTCGAGTCGATCCGGATCGCCTGGAGAAAATCCTCCCTCTTCACGCCCGGCCGCGGACGCTTTATGGCCAGGCCATGTTGGGAATTCTGTTGAGGCGACAGCGTGACCGTCTGGGTACGACGTGGCCCGGTTCCCTGACTGGGGCTGAGAGGATGGACCTGTTTGCGAACGTGAGCTGGTGCGACGCGCCGGTACAGCGACCGGGCGTTTTTGTTCTGCGGAGCGATACGAGCTCGCGATGGCATGTTCTTTTGGGGCAATGCACCCCGGGACCGACGGCTCACCATGCTCGGATCCGGGTCGAGGGCAAGGAGGGGGCGATCGAAGTTCGGGCGGACAGCGATGACGGTGCCGTGCATCTGGGAATGAGCGCACATTGTCATCCGGCCGTTTCGCCGACCAGCATCTTCGGTTCACCCTCGCATGCGATGAACTACTTGCGGCAGAGTCTCGTCCATCTCAAAGCGCTGGATCGCCATTCAAAGCGCGACATGGGATATCGCAAGCCTCATTGGCGGTTGCAACCTCTTCAGGCGGATCAGTTGGAAGCCGACATTCGGTGCAACGATCCGCAACTTTCGGCCGCCGACTTTCACTTTGACTCGGCCTTCTTTCTTCGCTTCATCGAGCCCGTTTGGAGCGAGCAAGAGGCCATTTGCTATGACGGGGCCACGGTATAAGAGCGACGATCACGGTCAATCCGTCCGATAGCGGTCGGCCATGGACTGCGTTAACTCGGCGATCATTGACCGGCAGGACGCGGGCGCCAGCAATTCGGCTTCAGTCCCGAGGGCCAGCACACGGGGGATCACTTCCAAAGGATGCGATGCACGAACCACTAGTTCCAGACTGCCGTCGCGCCGCTGTTTGACCTCTTGCTGAGGACACCAGGGATCTTCCAGGACCCAGGTCGCTGCTTTGGGGCTAATCCAGATACGAAACCGAGTCATCGATTTGCCGGTAAAGATGCCAATCGACTCGCCCAGGTAGGACGTGACGTCGAAGTCCTCTCGGACCTGGAACCACTCGTCGAGCAACGTGGCACGATGAAATCGATCGAGCTTCCAATGTCGCATCGCAACCGGTTCATCGGTCTTCGAGGCAAGCGCGGCAACGATGTAAAGGCTCGACTGGTACACGACCACGGCGTAGGGTTCTACGTGACGCCGTGCGACGGGGCGGCCCGGCGGTTGGTATTCAATCTCCAGGCAACGGTGTTCGACGATGGCCCGATTGACGGTCTTCATCATGCCCAACTTATCGGCATACTGTTTCGTGGGCAGGCCGGCAACGTGCAACGTTCGTCGGTATTTCTGATAGCTCTTCCAAACGGGCTCGGGCAATTCCTTTCGAATCTTGTTCCAAAACGACTCGATTCCTTGCCAAAACGGCGTTCCGGCCAGGGGGACGAGCAGGTCACGGCCCAGTGACAGGGCCATCAGTTCCGTCGCCGTAACGGTCACCTTGTGCGTGCTCTTGGCAAGCGGACCCAGTTTCCACACTCGGCCCCTTCCAATCGAGTGAACGTCCACGTCGAACCCGGCGGTCTGAAGTGCCTCGAGATCTCGTCGAACGCTGCGTGTATGCAGAGAGCCCAGACCCAACTCCTCCACCAGCTCGTCTCGGATTTCTTCCAAGGTCCGGCCAAACCGATAGCGTTCCAGGATCTGAAGCGTCTTGTGTTGTCGTATGAGTTGTTCGTTGCGTGCCACGCTCTCACCTTCGCTCGTTCACCAACCGAACGGCCCGCCACGACCGGACCAGACAACGGTCGCCAGGACGGACCTGATGCAAATCGGCTCAATTCGCCTGATTCGACGGCGGCGCGTAGTCGATCGGGTCAGTCAATCCGTTGGTCTGAAACCCGCGTTTTCGGAGCAGGCAAGCGTCACAGGATCCGCAGGCGACACCGTCGGGCCCCGGGGCATAGCAACTGGTGGTCAGTCCATAATCAACGCCAAGCGAGCGTCCGCGAGCAATGATCTCCGCTTTGGTCAATCGCAGTAACGGAGTGTGCAACGTCACGCGCAACGTCCCTTCCACGGCCGCCTTTGTGGCGAGGTTCGCCATGCGTTCAAACGCCTCGATGTACTCCGGGCGGCAATCGGGATAGCCGGAGTAATCCAGCGCGTTGACGCCAATAAAGAGATCACCCGTCTCGAGTGTCTCGGCCCATGCCAAGGCCAACGAGAGGAAAACTGTATTTCGGGCCGGGACGTAGGTGACCGGAATGTCGTCGCCGATCTGATCAACGCTTGATGCTCGGGGAACGGGCCCGGAGCCCGTCAGCGCAGAGCCACCGAACTGACCCAGGTCCACATCGCAGATCATGTGGCGTTCCACGCCCATTTGTCGAGCGACATTGGCAGCCGCCTGCAACTCCTGGGCGTGTCGCTGTCCATAGCGAACCGTAATGGCGTAGCAGGAGAACCCCTGGGCTAACGCCAAGGCCAGGCAGGTGGTGGAATCGAGACCTCCACTTAACAAAATGACGGCTCGTCGTGAGGCAGGCATAACAGCCGCATGGTAATCGAACGCCGAGCGTTTGAATACCGGCAACAGGCAACGGGTAACGGGCGACAAGTTCCGAGTCAGACGCCTTGGGCCGATTCCAGTCCCAGCCGTTTCATTTTCTTATAGAGCGTCGTCCGGTTGATCCCCAGGGCTTCAGCCGTCAGATTGCGATTCCAGTCATAGGTACGAAGGACTTCCAGAATGATCCGTCGCTCGGGGCCGGCCAATGCCTCCTTGAGCGTTCGCCCCGGAACCGGATGTGCCGAGACGGCGGCGCCGAGCGTCACATGTTCGGGCAAGTCAGAGAGCGTGACGAGTGAGTCCTTACCGAGCAGTACGGCGCGTTCTACGATATTTTGCAGCTCTCGAACGTTTCCCGGCCAGGCATAACCTCGGAGCGCAGCCAGCGCATCTTCGCTGAAACCAGATACCTCCTTGTTCGCATCCTCTCGAACGGCCTCGAGGAAATGTTCGGCCAGCAGGGGAATGTCCGTCAGCCGTTCTCGCAGCGGAGGAAGTTCGATATTGATGACATTGATGCGGTAGTAGAGGTCCTGGCGGAAGCGGCCTTCGGCCACCAGTTGCGCGAGGTTCTCGTTCGTGGCCAGAATCACGCGAGTGTTGACATGATGCGTCTCCATGCCGCCCACCGGCTCGAATTCAAAATCCTGCAGAACACGCAATAATTTGACTTGCATATTCGGCGAAGCCGTGCCGATTTCATCCAGAAAGATCGTCCCACCGTCGGCCTGCAGGAATTTGCCCTTTTTGTCCCCGATCGCGCCGGTGAAGGCGCCGGCAACATGGCCAAACAGCTCGCTCTCGAGTAACGACTCGGGCAACGCGCCACACGCCACTTCCACGCACGCCGCTTCGCCGCGGTCACTCCAGCGGTGTACTGCGCGCGCGCGCAGTGGACATGC
>CAYNDU010000553.1:0-4089 GCA_964395615.1 uncultured Pirellulaceae bacterium
CGCGCCCGCGGCGTATTGGGGCGACTGGTGTTCGTTCGGGCGGGGAGGGGTGGCTCGGGCCGTTGAGGTGATCCGGCCCCTGTTGTTTTTCGACGAGGATGAAGCGTCTCGTTATGAAGCCTCCATCAGGCCGAGCAAACCTGAAATATCGGCAATGAGCAGATCGGCCGCTTCGGCCGAAATTCGTTTTTCCTGCTGGGCCTCGATTTCATTAATCAGCGCTTGCAGTTTCCCGGTGATGGCCTCCTCGCTACCGAGATCCGCTCCCAAGAGTTTCAGGACACCTTCCAGCTTTGCGTTCAGGCTGTTTTCGATGCCGAATTGCAGATCAAGTGCCGCGATATCCTTCGTAAGCTGCTCAATCAGTACGACAGGATCGGGAATCAATGACGTCAGGTCGGCGAAGTGCATCACCCGATCGACGGTGTCGCCATCGCCGTTGAGATCGGTGTTCCCTTGCAGCGATTCCATCGCTTGAAAGGCGATGCCGCGTCCGTCCAGATGGAAGAACAGGCTTGCATATCCGATATTTGCGGCGATCTCGGTGCGAGTGTTGTACACGTGTAGCACCGAGAAGTCCGCCGCATCCCCGTCCCCATTCAGGTCCGTGCCCCCCTGAGCGATCTCCGACACTCCGAACGCCACCAGATCCCCGCTGAGTTCCAAGAAATTGATTCCCGCCAGGCCGACGTTATTCGCCACTCCGGTACTCGCGTCGAAGACGTGCAACACGATACTGTCGAATGCATCCCCATCCCCGTTCAGGTCTGTGCCGCCCTGGGAACGCTCCGATACGAAGAACGCCAAGCGATTGTTTTCCCACTCAAATCTTCCCTGTTTGTGGAGCCCGAGATTGGTAACAATAGCAGTATCGTTGTTGAAGATATGCATCACCGAGTCGCTCATATCACCATCGCCGTTCAGGTCGACATTGCCCTGGCGCGACTCGGGCACCACGAAAGCCAACAGGTGACCGTCCATCCGGATTTCGCCCAGGGCCGCCAGACCCAGGTTATCGAGTGTGCCCGTTTCGCCGTCGAAGACGTGCAGCACCGCGTCGCCGATATCGCCGTCGGCATTGAGATCCGTTTTGCCTTGGGCCCCTTCGCTGACCAAGATAGCCAGCAGATCGCCGTCCAGTTCGAATCCTGACCGGCCGTCGAGCATCAGGTTGGTCGTTTCGCGCGTGGCCAGGTCGTAGACGTGCATGACCTGGTCCAACGTATCGCCGTCGTGGTTCAGATCGGCATAGCCCTGATCCGCTTCGGATACCGCGATTGCCGCCAGGTGGCCGCTGAAGAGGCTGCCCTTAAGGCCCGTATTGAAGGCCAGCGCCGAATTCATTGTCTCGCCCGTCGCGAAGTCATGAATGTGTAGCACCGCATCGACACTGTCGCCATCACCGTTCAAATCCGAATTGCCCTGTGCCGATTCCGATACGTGTAATGCAAGTCGGCTACCGTCGATTGCAGAAACGTCCGCGGCAAGCTCGAGGTTCGTCGTGTCCCCGGTCACGACATCGTAGACGTGCAACACCGTGTCGTGAGTGTCACCGTCACCGTTCAGGTCCGTGTTGCCTTGACGAAACTCGGAAACTCCAAAGGCCAGCAGGTTTCCAGAGAAATGTAGCCACGTGGCAGCGACCTCCAGGTTCGTAGTCGTGTGCTCGCGAGCGTCGTACACGTGGAGAACCTGATCAAAGAGGCTTACGTCGCCATCGCCGTTCAAATCACTTCCACCCTGTGCCATTTCCGAAACAAACAGCGCCAGGACATTCCCTTCGATGGAGTACTCCGGCGTCCCGCCGGAAGACAGAGTCCGCTGAGCGAGGCCGAGGTTGGTCGTCGCTGCCGCGCGAGAGTCGAATACCTGCATCACGACGTCGTCCAAGTCGCCGTCGGTGTTGAGGTCCGTCTGTCGACTGAACTCCGACACCTCGATAGCCAGCAGCTCGCCCTCCAGCTGAAAGGAATCGGCGAGGCCGAACGCCTCAAGTCCCAGGTTCGTCACGTCGATCGCCAGGAGTCGCCGGTCCTCAAGCGGCTCCAAAGCCAACGAGCGCTGTCTCGCAGATTTGCGGGACTTGAATGTGTGTTTCTTCACTTTCTGGAACATCGTGGTCGGTCTTGTCATGCGGTGCATAAGTCACACTCCCAAATATCTCGTGATGTGGACGCGCATCGGCACCGCACACTGGACGCGATTTGCGAGCGATGCCTACCGAGGCCTTGGAACGAATTGCGTTCCTGTGCCTACTGCAAGGGAATCAGGACAACGGCGCGTACCTGTTCGCCGGGATCGGCGGCGGGCTGTCGCGCCCAGGGCACGATCCTACCATCGTTGTTCACGTCGCTGAAATAACTGAGTTCGAGACTTGTACCCGCGAAATCCGTGCCGGCACCCACATCAACGGTGTTTGTGCCCTGCCACGTCAGGAGATGATGGCTGATCACGCCGATCGAACGCTTGTCGTAGACCAGCCCCGCCCCGATTACCTGTACCGAGGCCAATCCGCTGCCGTCGCCGTCGTTCAATGCGTAGGCGCTGTGGTTAGTTGTTCCACGGCGTTTGTTATCCACCAGGTCGGGCATGGAATGGAGTACGCCGTCCGCGTCCTGAAGGTAAGCGATGGCAGCGCCGTTCTCCGTATAGTAGGCTCCGCAGATCTCGTCATGCTCATTAATGTCATTGACATGCCCAAAATCCGGCAGGAGCAATTGACTTTCGATGACCTGCAGTGAGTCCATCTCCGGGTCGAACGACACTTTCCAACGCCAGGCCAGGTGCTCGGTCGGAATCGTGAATGGCTCGCTCGGGACGGGAGTGGGTGGAATTCCCACATCGACGGTCGCCACAACATTTCCGTTGTCGTTGATAAACGGTGCCCGGATGCCGCTTTGTTTTTCGACGAGACCAGGCGAGCCATCTGGATTCGTCACCGCGATGGAATACCGCTGGCCTGTGGCAATCACTTTCGGCCCTGCCTCGACGGTTCCAAACAACTCGTCAAGCGCGTCGAGATTGACTTTCCAGACGACAACGTAGTCGTAGCCATTGGGGTCCGCATCTCGCAACCATCCCGTGATCATGCCGTGCCGATTGACGTCGGTGGCGATGCCCGTGCCAATGAACGGGTTACCTTCCGCATCCGTGCTTAACAGAGGGAGTTCGAGAGGAGCAATGTTCGCTACCAACGGGTCGAGCCAAACCAGCGGGATTGCCGATTGAAACCACTGTCCCCCGTAGCCGACCACCGTGCCGATTTCGTTGACAGCCCACGCCTCAGTGCGATAGATCCGTTCATCGGAGGGCCAGACCAGCGGAACGATTTCCGCAATGTTGCCCTGACCGTCGAGCTGCCAGCAGTAAGCGCGGCCCTGGATGGCACCGCCGATTACCTTCTGATTGCTTATGTCCAGAGCGTATCCGTTAAGGTTGACAGACCCGGAGGCATCCGGCAGCTGAATCAACCGGTAGTTTGCGCCAGACCCGTTGCCGCCGGGCTTGGGCGGCTTGCCTGCCTGCACCACCGAATTGAGGATCAGGCTGCAGCCGGCTACCAGTGCGAACCAGCAGAACACATGACGATTTGAATTGACCATTGCGGTATCTCCTACCATTGTTGGCAGTCCGCATTACAATGAACAAAGCCGTGGCTCGGCGCGCGGACTGTGCGCAGAGTCTCTGGCGGTGCGGCCGGTGAGAGTGTGGTTGGCGCTGCAAGCTCACCGGCCGTCTTCGTCTTACCGTAGAGTGGACTGTGCCCCACTACGGCTCTTTCTTCTGCTTCAACTCGACGTCAATCTCCAACAACTCGGCCGCTTCGGCGCGAAGGCGATCGTTCAACTCTTTGTTCGCCGGAGGGCTCTCTTTCATCATCTCGACGAGCTGCGCGAAATACCCGCGCGCTCGTTTCGTGTCGCCCAAGCGGCAGAGGGTCATCGTGTAAAACCACCAGCGCGGTCCTCCTTCCAATGAGGGACCATCGTCGCCGCGCAGTTCGATGACCTTGTCCAGCGATTGTCGTGCCTCCTCGAATCGTCCGGCGCCGTAGAGCGCCTGTCCGATGTTGCTACCGTCAGAGCATCG
>CAYNDU010000554.1:0-4062 GCA_964395615.1 uncultured Pirellulaceae bacterium
TGTCACGGGACAACCACCACCATAAGTGAGCGGAAGGTGCGCGGCGGAGCCGTGCCGGTCAACGAAGCCCGCCCGCGCGAAGATCGTCGAGGCGGCGGCGGTGGTGGTGGCGGCGGTGGCGGCGGTCGCAGTCGACGCTGGTAGACGGAAGCTGGACGGTCCGTGATACGCATCGTTGGCTGAAGCGAACGCGCAGAGGCTCTCTGACACGAACGATCCAACAGGCACTGCCGCCGCAAGCCGGCGGTGCCCCGTGTTGCGTCGCCGTCGTGAACCGGCTGGTTCAAGCGGGTTCGAGTGACGCCGGCAACGGCTGGTCGGTGGACGAACCCAAGGCGGGATGGTCTCTTCGCCGATCGCCACGTGAGACGAGCCGAGAGTCGCCGCGCGGTGGCCTTGCCAACCCCGATGCGCATCGGGCAATCCGGCCCTGAACAGTTGCCCCGCCGTTAATCGGCTCCGGGCCAGCCGTTAACCGGCTTCGGGGTGAAAGCTGAGAAAGAGTCTTTCGAGGGCCAGGCGGGCCAAGGGTGGCGAGGAATGGCTGCCCTTGAGCGCCAGATCAAGCTCGAGGAGTTCTTGAAACAGCTGAGCGGCGCGCTCGCGGCCCAAACGCTTCAGCAATCGCTCGGCCGTTTTCAATTCGTTGCCGGCCCACGCATTGAATCCCGCCTGCTTGAGCGCGTCACTTAATGCTATCCGCTGCCCGGTGCGCTCGGCTCGTTCGAATCGCCGAGTTGCCATGGCGTAACGACGCAATGACCAGGCAATGGGGCCGAAAAGCGCATTGGGATGCTCGCCACTCAGCAGCAATCGATCTAACTGCCGCATCGCTTCGTCCGCCCGTCCCGAAACGCCGGCCTCGATGAGTTCCCATGCCGTCTGCGTCTTCCAACCTCCGGATACGGTGCGCACCGTCTCTGCATCAACGCTTGCACCTGCCTGAACGTGGAGCGCAAGCTTCGCTAACTCCTGATCGAGTAACCCGAATTCGGGGCCTACGAGATCAAAGAGCGTCCGGGCCGCCGGCTTGTCCAACGTAATGTTCTGTCGTTGCCTTCCCCACTGAGCGATCCACTCGATGACCCGGCCCGTATCAAGTGACTTACTTCGTCCGCGAGCGGCCGTTGGTGCGCGACACTCGACCTGTAATCCCATCTTGCCGACGATCCGGTAAAGTCGAGTGTTTGCCGCCCATTTCGACACCATGAGTATGAGCAACGCCGTTCGAGCCGGTCGCTCGACATACGCTTCGAGTCGATCTCGATATTCCGTCACAAATGGGTCGGCCTCTTCCAAGATGACGACGCGCCGGCCGCCCTGATTGAACAACGAGACCGTATGCAATTCATCGCTGACGTCGCGCCACGTCGCTGCAGTTCCCTCCATGCGGCTTGCACCAGCTTCCGCATCTTCCGGTAGCGCTTCCGTCAATAACTGGTGGATCGCCAGGTTCTTTAGAAAGGGCTCGTCACCGAACAGGACCGTTACGGCGGCGGGTTGCACCGGCCGTTTCAAGTAATCCAATACATGTACGGTCGTTCCCATGGTCAATCCGTGATGCCTCCTGGTGCCAAACGACGTGATTCGACGTCGACCCGGTCGTGCTGCCGCTCGGCGACCCGCGGCGATTCATGTTTCCATGTCGAAGGGGCACAATCGTCGGTCGAACCGACGTTCGAAACGGACGCGCCCGGCGCGTTGCTTGAGTATACCGGTTCGTCTTCGCACCGTGCAGCCCGGCAGGTCGATGCGCCGCCGGGCGAAGAATCAGTGACCGCAAAATCAGCCGCTACCGCGAAATCAGCCGCGTTGCGGTCGTCGAAAGGCCTCGCGATCAGCGTCCGGAATTGGCGCGATTCCCCGGATGGTCGCGCGCGGCGCCAGTCCGTCGAGTTGGACCTCTTCCGATTGGTCGGTGGCCACGTTCCCGGCTTGATCGCGAACTTCCAGGCGCAGATAGGCCGATTCGGGCAAACTCGGGTCCGATGGCCATGCGTACTGGCCCTGGTTGGGAAGCGCGGAGGCGATCACTTGCCAGGGGCCGGAGTCCGACTGGCTGAAAAGCAGCGTGACGGGTCGGGCGTCGAGCGCCGCGTCGTTGGCTTGCCACCGAATCAGCAGTTTGCCGGCCTGTTCCCCCGTTCCGTAGCGGGCGGAAATAAGTTGGGCCGTCGGGCGCTTGGTGTCCACTCCGACCCATAGATCGGCCACGTCGCCGCTACGCGGTTTGCGGCCGGTGAGTCCGTTCGGCGCCACGACCACGACATGGAAGCCATACGTTCCGTCCCGCTGAATGTCAACGTCCATCGGGCTGGTCTTATCATCGTCGGTGCCCCAGAGACGCCACGTCTGACCTCCATCCTCGGTGGCCCACAATTGAACCTCCGCTGGTCCCGCTGGACCAATTGAGTCGACTGTGTAGTCAAGCTGAAATTGTTTGGCATTGGTCATTTGCGGGCGTTCTCCCGTCGGCAAGCTCGGCAGCTCAGCCTGACGTACACCGGCCGACACGTCTGCGGATGCGGATCGAGTGGATGATGGGCCCGAGGACACCGCGTCGATCGTTGTTGCTCGGTGGTCGAGGCTCGGCGCTGCGAAGCGATCGGCATCGCTGGAGGCGTGACGCGTCGGCGAGAGACGGTCATCAGAGCCCGTGGGTCGGTTACTCGGTTCCGAAACGTTGAATGGCGCGGCCTTCCCCAACGCGTTCGATCCCGATGGGTCCAGTTCGGATCCCGTAGGCACCTGAGGTGGCGACGAACGGTCCGAGGGTCCGCTTGGCCAGGGGATGGCTCCGTTCGATACGACATTGGGATTCCGGGGTGCGTCTCGGGATCCGGGCCGTCCCGTCAACCCGCGATCGTCAGTCCCGAGATAGGCACTAGGGTCCATGCGGCTCGGTCGAGCATCGGGGAGCGAGCGGCTGGGCAGCTGGGCATACGCCGCTTGGGGGACCAGGCTGGGCAACAGTAGCCGGCGTTGAGCGGTTGCCAGATTGCCCGCTCGGTCGCGTATCTCCGCACGCAAGTTAACGGTCGCCGCCTGTGTTTTGGGCCACCATGTTGTTTGACCGTCGACCGAATCGGCCGTTGAGCGTGACGCCGCCAACGCTATTGGATTCCACGATTGGCCCAGGGCCTCCTGGTACTCCACCTTGATCGATGTTGCCACGAGGTGTTCGTCGGCCGCCCGCCAATTCAACTGGACCGAACCATCGTCCATAGGTTGTGCCTGGAATTCTAATTTCGGTTGCCGAGTGTCAACGATTATCCGCATTTCGGCCTGTGGCCTGCCAACGGCCGCAGCTTGTGAGGAGCCGTCCAACGTTCGAGAAGCGAACAAGTATTCGCCGTCACCCGTTGATCGAAATGTGAATTGCCGAGCGGTAGGGGACTGGCGCGCTGACAACTGCCAGGTGTTGCCTCGGTCCGTCGATACGTACAAGTGGATTTCCACGGGCCGTTCCACCTGGCGATCTATCGAAAACGGAATTGCGAAAACGGTCTGTCGCGTGGCGTAAGCCGGCACCTGTCCCGCACGCTGCGCGTGGACTCCAACGGGTGCCGCACAGACAACCCATCCGCCGAGCATCGCGAATATGAGACGACGTACTGAACAGCGCGCTCGTCGATCGAACTCTCTCATGCCATCCATCCCCCCCGGCACGGCTGGGCCGTCAAACGTCTTTGCGGGCTATCGCCCGAGACCTCTTGGTCTGTTTCCGTTAATCGCTAATCGCTTACAGGAAGATGAACTCGGCAGAGCGTACGCGGGCGGCAGGGTCGCTAACGGTTCGCGAGTTTTCTCTCGATCGGTATCGGGTGCATTTCCGTTGGTCGTTTCGGTGGGCGGCAGGCCCTTCGGACAATGTCCGACGGTCGAGAGTCGGTTCCCATAAGAGGTATCGGCCTCTGGGATTCGGCAACTTGAACAGTCGGTGTCTCATCGACGAGCGCCAGAAAGCTCAATCGCTAAGCTCGGCCCACATTGCCCAATTCGCGAGCAAAGGGGTCAGGAGTCAATTGCCGGAACGGCCCGTAGGGGGCTTCGCACAATTGA
>CAYNDU010000555.1:0-4050 GCA_964395615.1 uncultured Pirellulaceae bacterium
ACCGCCGCCGGACCCTGGCGCATGGGGCAATGTTTGTCCTTCTTGCCACTGCCATTTCCTGGGCCTCCTCATACAGTTCCCGAAAACTACGTTCGAAACACGGTCGTGCAACGCGCGGCCTCGATGCCCCATTACCGAGGGAACGGCCAAACAAGAAGCCCTCCGCTCGTCTTGCGCGTGCGCAAGTGACCCGATACGCTGCGATCCGACTGAAACACGCGATCCACTCCGCTCGTCGAGCCTCGGGAACGCCCTTGTTTCATCTTTCCAAGTCTAAATGACCGTCAAAGTTTTTCCAGTCCCCCTCAATTCCAAAATGGGGCGGGCCGGTACCGTCGGCCGGGAGGGGCACAAACGCGGGTCTCCACACGTTTCCGTGAATTTGATCCACGCCGGAACGAACTCAGAATTCGGCGTTACCCGGTGTTCGGGGGAAGGGGATCACGTCCCGGATATTGGTCATCCCCGTGGCGAATTGAACGACTCGCTCCAATCCCAAACCGAAACCGGCATGGGGCACGGTCCCGAACCGCCGCAGATCAAGGTACCACCAGTAGTCCTCGGGCCGCAGGCCCTGTTGCTGCATCCGATCGGTCAGGACGTCGAGTCGTTCCTCACGCTGGCTGCCGCCGATAATCTCACCCACCTTCGGCACGAGAACGTCCATTGCCCGAACGGTTCGACCGTCGTCGTTGACACGCATATAGAACGGTTTGATCGACGCCGGATAGTCGTACAGAATCACGGGGCCGTCAAATTTCTTTTCGGTCAGATATCGCTCGTGCTCGGACTGCAGATCACTTCCCCAGGCCACGTCAAACTCAAACGACTCGCCCGATTGCTCCAGTATTTCGACAGCTTCCGTATAAGGCAAACGAACAAAGTCACTATCGACGATCTTGTGAAGCGTCTCGATCGCGGTCTTGTCGATTCTCTCGTTGAAGAAATTCATGTCGTCGAGGCAGTGTTCGAGCGTATCGGAGAAGACACGTTTGAGAAATTTTTCAGCCAGGTCCATGTTGTCGAACAGGTCATAGAAGGCCATCTCCGGCTCGACCATCCAGAATTCGGCAAGGTGCCGGGACGTGTTCGAATTCTCCGCTCGAAACGTCGGGCCGAACGTGTAGACGTTGCTCCATGCCGTGGCGCAGATCTCGGCTTCCAATTGCCCGCTCACCGTCAAGTAGCTGGGGCGGTCGAAGAAATCGTGCGAGTAATCCACTTTCCCGTCCTGCATGGGTGGGTCTTGCAGGTTGAGCGTTGTTACACGGAACATCTCGCCCGCACCTTCGCAATCACTTGCGGTGATGACGGGAGTCGGAACGTAGAGGAACGTCCGCTCCTGGAAGAAATGATGGATGGACATGGAGATTTGATTGCGTACGCGAGCAACGGCGCCAAACGTGTTGGTGCGCGGCCGCAGGTGAGCCCATTCCCGCAGTTTCTCGAATGAGTGACGTTTCTTCTGCAACGGATAGTCCTGCGGATCAGCCCACCCGTGAACGATGACCTGCTGCGCCTGCATCTCAGTGACTTGTCCCTTGCCCATCGACTCTTTGACCTGGCCTTCGATCGTAACGCTGCAGCCCGCCGTCAAACGCCGAATGTCCTCTTCGTAGTTCGCCAGGCCGGCATCCGCAATCACCTGCAAGTTGGCCAGGCAACTCCCATCGTTGATCTCGAGAAAACTAAAACCGGCCTTCGAGTCCCTGCGCGTCCGGACCCAGCCATGCACTCGCGCCAGTTGCGACACGGCCGAAGTTTGACGAGCCTGGTGAACCGTTATCGTTTCCATAACGCAATGATCCGTGTATTGAGGACTCCGATCGGGCCGGCCATGCATCGATGCCGGACGGATATTCCACCGTCGAGCCCTTTGGCAAAGCGCACCGTCGGTGAGCCCGCATTGTAACCGGCACCGATTTCTTGGGCGAGTATGCTCGGTGACAAATGCTCAGGCGGGGCGGCGCGCCTGTAAGGTGACGAAGGTGATGCCCCGAGGGGATCCGACCGGAAAATCTGGGGTTGGGCGGTAGTCGGGGCGGGTGAGTGGAAAAGGAAAGGGCTGGGGCGTATAACGGAGGAGACCGCGTCACGGTCCTGCCGCCAACAAGAAACGGCACCCATGACGCCTCGGACGATCCTCGGCCTGGAATTCACTCAAGGGAGCTCCGCTATGACGCACTCGCTCGAATCGACCACCAAGAATCGCACCACGCTGACTCGCCGACAATTCCAATCGGGCCTGGCGGCAGGAGCGGTTGCGGCGGTCGGCGCCCCGAAGTTGCTTCGTGGTGAAAACCTGAACAGCAAGCTCAATATTGCGGTCGTCGGAGCGGGTGGGCGTGGCCGTGCCGACACCCGGGGTACACAAAGCGAAAATATCGTGGCTCTGGTCGATGTCGACGAGAAGCGACTGGCGCAGGCCGCGGCCGCCCATCCACAAGCCAAGACTTTCGTCGACTACCGTGAGTTGTTTGAGCACCCGGAAACATTTGATGCCGTGGTGGTCGCCGTTTGCGAACATTCACACGCCTTGCCGACCATGCTTGCGCTGAGGAACAAGAAACATGTCTACTGCGAAAAACCGCTGACTCATGACGTCTGGGAAGCTCGACAAATCCGGTTGGCCGCGGAAAAGGCGTCGGTTGCCACGCAGATGGGTATTCAGATCCATGCCGGGAACAACTATCGTCGCGTGGTCGAGATGATTCAGTCGGGCGTCATCGGCAAGGTCCACGAAGCACATGTCTGGGTGTCGCGAGCCTGGGGGTGGCAATCACCGGAAGCGGCGAAACAACACCGTGATTTGCTCAACGTGCTGGACCGTCCACGGGATAAGATGCCGGTTCCCGAGGGTCTGCACTGGGACTTGTGGATCGGTCCCGCTCCGTTCCGCCCGTTCCACAGTGTTTATTATCCCGGTCCCAAATGGTACCGCTGGTGGGACTTCGGCAACGGGACGATGAGCGATTTGGGAAGCCACTGGAACGACCTGCCGTTCTGGGCACTCGGACTCGACTATCCCGATACGATCGAAGCCAAAGGCCCCGACCCGCATCCCGAAATCGCTCCTGCGTCCATGCAGGCGACCTACCAGTTCGGCGCGCGCGGATCTCGGCCGGCGGTTTCCATGACCTGGTACCAGGGTGAAAACAAGCCCGACATCTGGACGGCCGGAGAGATTCCTCAATGGAAAAACGGTCACCTGTTTATTGGTGACAAGGGTATGCTGCTTTGCGATTACGGCAAGTACAAACTGCTGCCGGAAAAGGACTTTGTCGACTACGAGCCACCCGAACCCACGCTGTCCCGCCCCCAATCGCATCACCTCGAGTGGATCAACGCCTGCAAGAACGGCACGCCCACAGGTGCCAATTTCGATTATGGCGGTTGGTTGACCGAGACCAATCACCTGGGGAACATCGCGTTCCGAGTCGGGACGAAGATCCACTGGGATCCGAAAACGATGAAAGCCACGAACGCACCGGAGGCCGATCCGATGATCCGCTGCCCCTACCGAAAAGGCTGGCAATTGCTCGGATGAATGATCTCAATCGAAGTGCCCGCCCTTTATGCGATCCGCGTTCGGGCGGGTGCTGCAGGACGCTGTCGGTCGCACGCTCTCTCCGCACGAAGCTGCTTCTGATGGCCGCCGTGTATTGCGGGACGTTCGGCTTGACCACTTTGCCGACGTGGGGACAACCGGAAGCCCGTGGCGCGGGTGACGGTTCCTCGTCGACCGCTCCCGCAGTCTTCGTGCTGGGAATTGCCCAAGATGCCGGTTTCCCGCAGGCGGGCTGCCGAAAGGACTGCTGCCTTTCGGCCTGGACGGACCATCGTCTGCGCCGATTTGCATGCTGCCTGGCCATCGTCGAGCCCAGTGTTCAAGAACGTAACCGTTCATTGCCAAGGCCGTGAACGGTTACGTTTTTTTGCGTAATGGTCTCGCGACGCTTACGCTTAATCCCATAGAGATCATGCAGCTTATAACAAACAAGGGGTTAGAGGTTAGGGTAAAGGGGTCAGGAGTCAATTGCCGGAACGGCC
>CAYNDU010000556.1:0-4024 GCA_964395615.1 uncultured Pirellulaceae bacterium
GCCACCGATGTGCGGGACGAATCGGCGGACGATACTACGCCCAAACAGCATGACTCCAGCCAGCGTGACCATTACACCGAGCACGAGAATCAACTGCCGAAACGTCATCGCGCGCCCCGGTTGTTCGCCTTGCTGCCGTTGTTGTTTGCCGGTCAATCGCCTACCTCGCCTCCCCGGCCCACCAAAAATTTCGTCCATTGTCCACCGTGCGCACCCCGGCATTCTCGAGGGTTTGAATACTCGGACGCTGACGTTGCCGCGGCAAGTGCCGATGAGCCGGTCCGATTCTAACAGAAAGCAGCCTCCTCGTTTGTGCAATTGAATACCGTCCAGTAGGATGACCTCAAAGCCTGGATACCGCATGGACAAGGACGCTTGTGGACGGCTGCATCGCGTGCCCGGGTTTTCGGGATCTTCTCTTCGAGGGCATCTGGTGGGGTAGGTACACAATGATCGTTACGACTTGGGATCCTCGGAAATGACAGAGAAGACGGCCCGGCGGTGGATTCGGGCGATCGTGACGGTCGGCATCATCTTATTAACCGGCGTCGGCTGGTTTCTCTGGACGCAACGAATCCACCCCCATCCCCGACCCATCTTCGCTCAACATCTGGCCCCGGCGCCGGTCGCGAGTGAACGACCATCTACCGATTCGCTGGAGAAAGAGATCAAATCTTTTTGTGGTGATTGCCACGCGGTTCCGAAGGCCGACAGTTTTCCTCGTTACGCATGGCACGACGAAGTGAGGATGGGTTATTCTCTCTACGCCAAATCGGGTCGAACGGACCTTAACCCACCGGCCATTGCCGACACGGTCGCCTATTATCGGCAGCGCGCCCCAGAACAACTGACGTTTCCCACGCCGGCAGAGGCCACGACACCGCTGGGCTGTGAATTTCGAGCGGATCGCATCCAGCTCGAACGGAATGACGAGGTTCGGCCGGCGGTGGCCCATCTGCGATGGATGCAGCTCGGCGCCAAACGCTCGTGGCAATTGGTCGCCAGTGATATGCGTCGCGGGACGCTCTTGGCCACAAGCGTTCCCCCGACCAAGGGCGTGCCACCACGGTTGCTCGCAACACTGGAACATCCGTGTCACTTCGAGCCCTGTGACCTGGACGGGGACGGTCGGCAGGATCTCGTCGTGGCCGACCTGGGCAGCTTCCCGCCCGGCGATCAGGATCGGGGTCGTGTGGTCTGGCTTCGGATGAGAGACGACGGTGATGAATATGAGGTTCATAGTCTGGCCGATGGCCTCGGGAGAGTCAGTGACGTTCGGCCGATGGACGTTGATCGAGATGGTGACGAGGATCTCATCGTGGCCGTGTTCGGCATGGACAAGACAGGCAAGATTCTGTTGTTGCGCAATGACTCGGGGTCGAGTACTCGACCGACATTCACCGCAGAAATGATCGATCCGCTGCCGGGCGGGATCCACGTTCCCGTGTGTGATCTCGACGGAGATGGGAATATGGATTTTGTGGCGCTGATCAGCCAGGAGTACGAACAGGTTTCCGTCTTTGTGAATGCCTTTGGTTCCGAATCAACCGGGGCGTCCTTTCTGCAACAACTCATATGGCGAGGTCCCGACCTGACGTTCGGCTCGAGCGGTCTGGAGTTAGTTGACCTCGACGCGGACGACGATTTGGACATTCTGCTGACCAATGGAGACGCATTTGACAATGGTTTTGTGAACGCAAGCCACGGGGTGCAGTGGTTGGAGAATCAAGGCGGCTTGAAATTCTCCTATCATCGGCTTGCCGACCTGCTTGGCGCCTACGTGGCCAAGGCAGGGGACGTGGATTTGGACGGTGATCTCGATATTGTGGCGGCCGCCTGGCTGCCGGGTGAAGTCGAGCCCAAGAACGCCTTTGACCGACCAAGAGCCTCGATTATCTGCCTCGAACAAACGGCACCGGGCGCATTCGCTCGACATACCTTGGAAAAGGACTTGCCGATTCATGCCAGCCTGGAATTGGCCGATTTCGATTCTGACGGAGATCTTGATTTTGCGATTGGCTCGCACACGCTAACACGCTCCACGGACCTGCCGCACTGGATCGGCCTTTGGTGGAATCAGGCGCGATCGCCCATGGCCGACGGCTCGTAGGGCCACCGCCTGGCCCTGGCCACTCGAGCCCGTACGATTACAATAGGTGCCGTTCGCACGAGGCGGCAGATTACCGGGCAACGTGCGCCGGTCGGCCGGCATTTGTCGGTTCTCGATTCACAACCAACGACGGATAGACCGTGACGGGAGATGCCATGGCGGCCGCGCGAGTACTTAACGGCAAGGAGATTGCTCAGACCATCCAGTCTGAGATTAAACGGCGGATCGACTCACTGAAGCAGAGCAACGGCGTGCAGCCCTGCCTGGCCGCGGTCCTGGTCGGCGACGATCCGGCCAGCCAGGTCTACGTGCGCAACAAGCGCCGAGCCTGCGAGCGTGCCGGACTGACCAGCCAGATGCACCGCCTGCCGGCCGATACCGGCCAGGACGATCTATTGACGCTGATCGACCAGCTCAATCGCGACGTCGACGTCCACGGGATCCTGGTCCAGTTGCCTCTGCCGCCAGGCATCGAAACTTCGCGAGTTCTCGATTCGATCAGCCCCTTGAAGGATGTCGACGCATTTCATCCGGAAAACGTTGGTCGCATTGCCCAGGGACGTCCCCGGTTTCTCCCCTGCACGCCACACGGGATTCAACAGCTTCTGTTTCGCAGCGATATCGAAACGTCCGGCAAGCAGGTGGTCATCATCGGGCGCTCTGATATCGTCGGCAAACCGCTCGCCCTGATGCTGATGCAACGTGACTCGACGCTTGGCCCGTCGGTCGCCAACGCGACCGTCACGGTGTGTCACAGCCGAACTGCCAACTTGCAGGCGCTCTGTGCTCAGGCCGACATTCTGGTCGCGGCAATTGGAGTCCCGAAATTCGTGACCGGTTCGATGGTGAAACCGGGCGCCACGGTTATTGACGTAGGGATCAATCGGACGGATGAAGGACTGGTGGGTGATGTCGACTTTGACGCGGTCTGCCCGATCGCTTCCGCCATCACTCCGGTCCCCCGTGGGATCGGACCGCTGACCGTGTCGATGCTCCTTGACAATACGTTGCTCGCGGCGCGACTGGCGCACGGGCTCGTGGAATAAGACCGCGTGAATTGATTCCTTTAGCCGGCGGCCAGGTTCTTGGCGATTGGTGCGGATGGACGTAAGGCCCGCTTTGCCGGCACGCTTCTTTCCCGCCGCTTGTCATGGGCCAATTGCACGAGCGTATGGAACAGGCCCGATTGCAATGTCTCGTCCGCCTGGTTGACCAACCGGCGGCACCAGGTGACGCGACCGGTGCGCCGACCATTCGCTTCTTTGGCGACGACCTCGTTCACCGCATGCACCGTGTCGCCGATGTAGATCGGTTTGTGGAACGCCCAGTTCTCGATCTTGATGAAGGCTAACGTGCGCACGGACGGTTGTTGACTGCCAAGGCCGGCGACCAGCGACAGCCCCAACAACCCGTGAGCGATGGGCTTGCCAAACGGCGTTTGCCGAGCGTACTCGTGGTCGACATGAAGCGGATCAAAGTCACCGGTCATTCCGGCAAAGTTGACCACATCGGCTTCAGTGATCGTCCGCCCGAGACTCGTCCACGAGTCGCCCACGCCAAGATCTTCAAAACACAACGGTTCGCTCATGTCTGCCTCACTTTGCAATCAACGCAAATAGACGCCGGCGGACGGTCTATCCATTGACCGATCGCAAGTGTCCGAATATTCCTCTGCGGTTTCGACTCGCGCCCGCTCTCTCACCGTCCCCCTTCCGAGCACTACTCTGAACACTATCCGAATTCGCAAACTACGTCTAATGACGTTTCTTGCGAAAAGCGGGAATCGCCGACGAGCCCAATAGGTTGGGGAAGATAGAGCGTCTTTTCGCCCTGTTCGTTCACCCTTTTCTTAACGATTGGGGTAAAGGGGTCAGGAGTCAATTGTGCGAAGCACCCTACGGGCCGTTCCGGCAA
>CAYNDU010000557.1:0-4020 GCA_964395615.1 uncultured Pirellulaceae bacterium
TCCAGTGAACACCTTGCTCAGCCCAACCGCTACGCGAGCTCGTTCCTGCACCCCGGCCAGAACCGGGCGATCCGCCCGGGCCGACAAATGACGTCCGACCCGCTAGAATACTCGCTTTCGAGTTCATCCGGCCGTTTTCTTATCGAGTGCACGGGCCATGGCATTATTCAAGAGATCCCGCAGTAAGAACGAGTCGGCCGATGCCGCAACCCCTCCGGCTGAGTCCGATTCGGCTCAATCCGAGAGTCCGGATCCGGCGCCGCGCGGCGTGTTCGCATCGCTGCGCCGAGGTCTACGGCGAACCTCGAACCTGCTTCATACCGACATCCGCGACCTGTTCAAACGAGAAGGTCGACTGGTCGACGATGAATTTCTCCAGGAATTGTTCGCCATCCTGGTGAAGACCGACATGGGGGCCGGCCCGGCCGGTGAGATTCGCCAACGAGTTCAGTCCGAGTTCCGTGGACGCGTCGTCCAAATGGACGACGTTTTATCTACGGTCGGAGACTCACTCCGCGAATTGATGGCCCAGGAGCTGGTACCGCTCAACCAGGCCGAGTCGGGTCCCACGATCATCATGGTCGTCGGGGTCAATGGGTCGGGAAAAACAACGTCGATCGCCAAACTGGCCCATCTCTTTCACAGCCGCGGTCAAAAGGTGGTCCTGGGAGCCGGCGATACGTTTCGCGCGGCCGCCGTCCAGCAACTGACCATCTGGTCCGAACGGATCGGGGCTCAGATCGTCACCGGCAAACCGGGAGGAGATCCAGCCAGTGTCGCTCATCAAAGCGTGGCCCGCACGCTGGAATCTAAAGCCGACGTCTGCATTATCGACACGGCCGGGCGACTCCAGACGCAAGTCAACCTGATGAACGAGCTGCAGAAGATACGGCGAGTGGTCTCGAACCAGGTTCCGGGGGCTCCGCACGAAGTCTTATTGGTCATCGATGCAACGGCCGGCCAGAATGGGATCAGCCAGGCAAAGGGCTTCTCGGAAGCAGCCGACTGCACCGGCATCGTGCTTGCAAAACTTGACGGCACCGCCAAAGGTGGAGTCGTGATCCCCATCCGACAGCAGTTCGACCTGCCGGTGAAATTCATCGGACTGGGCGAACAACCTGCAGATCTTGCGCCCTTTGACGCCGACCAGTTTGTCGGTGCTCTGTTCGCAGACGCGGAGGCGTCCGAACGCCCCTGAGTCGCTCGAAAACCACTGGCCGATCGAAAACCACCGATCGCTCGAAAACCCCGATCGGCGTTCGAGAGATCCACGAAGCGGGTCCGTCGGTCAGATGGGCCGCATCTTGTCCTGCCCGACATGGATCTCCAGGTTGGATCGGCCGCTTGTCAACACGATCGCGGTGTAGTTGCCAGCGAATTCTGGCCATTCGGCACAGATTACCAAATGACCGCAAGGCACCCTTGGCGATGCCCATTTCCTCTCAAGATGGGCTGATTGGGAGTGGCGGGCAACGTCGAAAGACGGAGTAGACAGCGCTAACTCGTTGCGATATCTGCGTGCCCAAGGGCATCGGTCGCCGCGATGTGGGCGATCTGTCGAGGTGACATCCAGACATTCCGAGTGCCGATGCGGCAAACGCCATCCCCCCCACTCCACGCCAGTTTCCTCGCGGAGCATTTTAGCATGAAAACCACACTGTGTATGGCAACGGCCCTGTTGAGCTGTTCCCTTCTGGCTGGCCCGGCGGCCGCCCAGACCTTGAAACACCCCGTGTCGGCACGTCCTGCCGCACTGGACTACGACTACTACATCACCGATCAGGAAGAAGCGTCGCCCAGTGACGCCACCGCCTCCAACGTCTCGGACGCGGTAGCCCTGGGAGTCGGTTGTGGCTGTGAACAGCCCGCCGGTTGCGACGGATCCTGTGACGGTGGCTGCAGTCCGTCCGGCTGCAATTGCTTCCTGTTCGGTGACGGCCAGGCCTTCGCCTTGCTGCCCTGCGGTCTGGCCGGTTTTGACGTCGGCCTCTGGTCGCAATTCGGTTACCACACTCAGGGTACGAACGGGTTTGGCACCGGCCTGATGAACAGCTACCCCGACCGACTTCAACTGCAGCAACAGTGGCTCTATCTCGAGAAAAAAGCGAGCACCGGCGGCTGTGGTTGGGACTGGGGCTTCCGAGCCGACTACGTCTATGGCACCGACGGCCCCGACACACAGGGTTTCGGCGGTCGCCCCAACGACTGGGACAACAATTGGAACAATGGCGGCGCTTACGGGCACGCGATTCCCCAACTGTATGCCGAATTGGCTTACAACAACCTAAACGTCAAAATGGGTCACTTCTACACCATCCAAGGTTACGAAGGTGTCGCGGCCACCAGCAATTTCTTTTACTCTCACGCCTACACTTTCTATCTCGGCGAACCGTTTACTCACAGCGGTGCCCTGGCTGAGTATGCCTGGTCGGACGACGTCACGCTTTTCGGCGGCTGGACCGCCGGTTGGGACACCGGCTTCACCAGTAATGGTGGCTCCACGTTCCTGGGCGGCTTTGACCTGCAACTGACCGATAACGCCAGTTTTCGATACACCACCACCATGGGTGATTTCGGGTATGACACCGTCGCCGGTGCCGCAGGAAGCGATTCCAACGGCTATTCCCATACCCTCCTGTTCACACTCGACCTGGGTAGTCGATGGCAGTACGTCGCCCAAAGCGATCTCGTCGACAACGACGTGTTCTTAGGCAACGCACAAGACCTGGCCAGCTTCGCCAATTACCTGTTCTACGACTATAACGATTGTCTCGGCTTCGGCGCTCGTCTCGAGTGGTTCAAAGACCCACGTATTGGACTTGGTGCTTCGGGCGAAGTCACCGAATTGACACTCGGAATGAACTACAAGCCGCACGCAAATGTTGTGTTGCGACCGGAATTGCGCTGGGACGATTTCAATCAGGCGAATCGCGGCGGTTTCCGCGACTCGTTCCTCTTCGGAATCGATGCGATTCTCACGTATTAAGACCCGGTCCATGCTGAGCGCCGGCGTAGGCCGGCCCGAAAACCTCCATGAGGCGAACTTTTCAAGGCCACTCGGGAACTTCCCGAGTGGCCTTGTCGTTTTCTCATCGCCGCCATTCACTCCGTGCCGATCGCCGCACATGGCTGCGTGAGACTTCCCTCGCGCGAGCCATAAAACAGGGGTTGCCTGTCGGCGCGTCAGGAGGCTGCCTGGATAGCAGGCAGGCCAAGCCGGCCCATCGCTCATCACAAAGATCAGGGAGTATTCGGTCAAACGGCGCAAGATGTTTGGTAAGCGTCGTTTGGAACCGGTGATTCTCGGCTTCCCGATGTCGAATTACCGGTGGTTGGCACAGGGGTTGCTTAGTCCACACATCGAACACGATGGGCCGACGTTCGTGGTTCGGCTCGCCGATCGACGATCTCGCCAACCCCAACGACGAGCACGCTCGCGAGAGACCAGAAGGATGCCCCACAAGATCCCGGGGGAGGCGGCCGCCTCGCCTACCCGGGGTGGGGTGTCCACTTGTCACCGTGGCACCTCGCCACGATCCGGTCACTCTTGCGGCCCTTTGCCGATGCGGCTAGATTCTACGGCAAGGAGAATACGCCCAGACCATGAAGCTCATCATTGCCATCATTCCGCCGAAACGCCTGGAAGCCGTACGAGAGGCGCTGACAGAGGTCGAAGTGTTTCGGCTGACGGTCATGGACTGCCAGGGATTTGGCCGGCAAAAGGGCCACACCGAAGTCTATCGTGGTCACGAATTCACCATCAATTTGCTACGCAAAGTCCAGTTGCAAATCGCGGTGAACGAAGAATTCGTGGAACCGACCATCAATGCCATTCTTAAAGGTGCGCGAACGGGCGATAGCGGCGAGATCGGCGACGGCAAGATCTTCGTGGTTCCCCTCGAAGACTGCCTGCGCATCCGCACCGGCGAACGCGGCCCCGAGGCGATTTAGACGGCGGCCCGCGGCATCTCGGTCGGACGGGTGCAGGAACGGACTTTTTTCAGTTGGACGTATTCAGCG
>CAYNDU010000558.1:0-4005 GCA_964395615.1 uncultured Pirellulaceae bacterium
TAGGCGCCGGCTCGTAATTGAGAAACCCCATCGCCCCCGTCGGCAGCCGTCGTTGTGCGGGCGACCTCCACCCCGGACGAATCGGCGAGCACCAGCTCGACCCCGCCGATCGCCGCGTCACTCGATTCCCGTTGACCGCTCAGATTCTGATCATGATAGACATGACCGGCGAGACGGGCCGGCAGATGCTCGCAGAAGTCATAGGAGATGCCGCGGTCACTTGGTCCGATTGAAATGTCGCTCAGACGATTATCGCCGGACGCCAGTCCGCGCACTTCGACGCCGACGCGGCCGGGTAGGGCACCGGCATCGATCAGCCCGTCCGGCGTCAACTCAACGACGCTATAGGTGCCGGGAAATAATCCAGTGAATTCGTACTGTCCGGCCGCATCCGTCTCGGTCTGTGCGATCAATTGGCCCCGGTCGCCGAGCAGCTCGATCGTCACACCCGCGAGGGGCTGAGCCTCGCTGCTCGTGCGATGACAATTCCCGTCGGCGTCGGTCAGGTGGACGCTTCCGGCGATCGACGCCGGGGCGATCTCGCCAAAATTGTACTCCACACCTCGACTGCCTCCCGGCAGGAATATGGACTCAATGTTATCGCCCGGTTGAGCGGCCAGGCCGACCGACGTTCCGTCAACGGTTCCCGCCGAATCAAGCCCGTCCATGTACGCCGCCGGCTGCTCGAATTCGATCACTCGATAATGGCCGGGCATCAATTGAGTGGCTTCGTAGTGTCCGTTGGCATCGGTAAGGAGCGTCACGGTCGATTGCGGTTCGACCGTGTCGAGAGGCAGCACATGAATGGGTACTCCGGCGATCCCGGCTTCCCCTGGGTCGCGGACCCCGTCGTTGCTGTCGTCCGCGAAGACGTATCCGCTGATGGCCGCAGGGCGAATCTGTTGCTCAAGGTTGATAAAGGCCCCGGTCGTCCGATCGCGTTGGCCGTCGAAGTTGTCGGCCGGCAGCGGCAGGCCGCTGGCATTCAGGTCGGGATCGTATCGGTTCCAGAAAACGCCCGCGCCTTCCGCGTCTTCATAATGCGGCGCCTTAAAATAGGCCGTCAGTTGCGAACCCTGAAATTCGACGCCCGACGTGATCGGGTCGAATCCATCGTTGATCCGTTCCAGGTTCGTCTGGTTGGCATCGAGGTATTCCACCTCGTCGACATCGATGGAAAACACAAGATGATCACCGGCATGAAACCGGCTAAAGTCGAGTACGAGGAGTGATTGGCCGTCGGTTACCCGAGCCGACACGGTTGCATTGGGATCGGACGTCTGAAGACTCTCGATCTGGAAACCGGCCGCATGATCGGCTCCCAGCCCGCGTTCCGATGTGTCGAAGAAGACGTCTCCGACCGAGAAGCCGGGACTGTTTTGATCGCCATTGATCACAAGTCGGGAAAGTTCCGTATCCTGCGCTCCTCCTTGAAACGTCACCTCGAACCGATCCGCGTGCAGATCACTTCCCAGATCCTCCTCGATGTAGACGGTGCCCAGTGACAGAGGGCTTGCCGATAACATCCGCCTCGGCTCCATCGTCTCGAAGGAGCAGTGCCTCTGGATGGTGCCGCCCGCACGAGCCGCATTAGCACGTCGCGTCGCCGGAGTTTTCCGAAATCCGGGTTTCCACCAATTTAACAGGTCCACGATTTGCCTCCGTGCATGATCGTCGGGACTCGGACGGTTTACCGCCGTCGAGTGAGCTCATTGGTCGTTGTGATCGTGATCCCGCCGAGCCGATTCATTCGGTCGTCGCTGAGCTTTCGTGTTGAGTTTGTTGGATTCATGCGACACGAGCGTACGACGGCTCTACTGCGGAATTCGGGCGGAGCGGTACGGCGCCACCTTGCCGTTCGGTATTCGCCAGACTCGAAGTCCAGTGTCGAAACCACCGGATATCAGCCACGAACCGCGGCAGGCGACGGCCGCCACCGACCCCTCGTGACCGATGCATTGAGCCAACTCGCGACGCGTGGTCAGATCCCAAATTCGAACTCGATTGTCGCTTCCGGCCGAGGCCAGTTGGTTGCCGCCGCACAGACAGATCGACATGACTTTGCAGGATCTGGTCGGAAACGATGTGATCCGGCGGTCCGTTTGCCAGTTCCAAATGCAAATCGTCCGGTCTTCGCCGCCGGTAATCAGCTGTCGTCCATCCGGTGTGAACGTAAGGGCCCGGATCCTCTGCCGATGAAGGGGCGTTTCCGAAACGACTTTGCCCGTTGGTACGTCCCATATCCGGACGAGCCCGTTACGACCGGCAGCGGCCAGGTGCTGATCGTCCTGGGAAACCGCAATCGCACGGATGTCCTCGCAAGGGCAGGCCAGCTCCTTCACGGTCCGGCCCGTCGGTATGTCGTAGATTCGTAACCAGGCGCTTAGACCGGCAGCGGCAACCCAAGTGCCCTGGTGAGCACACTGCAACGCCTCGACTACATCCGTCTCGTCGCCCAACGCCGTGTGCATCCGGCCCGTCGATGCGTTCCAGGCCAGCAGTCGTCGGTCGTTGCCGGACGTGATCAGCCATTGTCCGTCCGACGAATAGCCGACGGCCCGAATCCAACCCTCGTGAGCTTCCAGGCGATGAACGGGTTGACCCGTATCCAGACTCCACGTGCGGACCACCTGGTCGTCGCCGCCTGCCGCGATCTGCTCACCAGCGGGGTCAATGGCCACGGCCGTGATCAGCCCCGAATGTCGGCGAGGCCCATCGGCGGGCAGGCGAATGACTCGCTCGGGACGAACCGACGCCACGTTCTCAGCTCCGTGACTCCGCCCCTCCCAGGGGAGAATAAGCGTGAGTCCGAGTCCCAGTACTTCTCGCCGTCGAATTCGACTTCGTTCACGGTCGGTCATGCTCGGCCTACCACCTCATCGGGTTACTCAGAACCATCCAGGCCGGCGCGCTCTCCAGCTCCATGCCCCTGCCGTCGGGTAGGCGCGCTGAGTCGGACTGCCTTCGAAAAGCCTCGGATGTACCGCATTGGTTATCGGACGATTCTTGTCAGGCTCCCCAGCTCTTCCGGCCGGATTATGTCTCTGGGTGAAACTGGGGGCCGTGGGAGGACGAGGCGAGGGGTTCCGCGCAGGCTGAGCGAAATGGGAGACAGAAGAAAGACGGCCGGTCACGGTCATCGACGGTAACGGCGTAACCGGATCCCTGTTCGACCCGTGACGGGGATCATTCCTGTTTCGACGCCCATCCCTGTTTCGACGCAAGGACCATTTCGCCGTACGAGCCGGCGATCGTCTGCTGCGGTGTGATGTGGAACACTTCCTGTAATTGGGCCAGCTGATCGTGACCCTCTTGCAGATTCTGCCCCGGTTCCATGACGGCTTCGAACTCGAGAAAGCAACCGAGTTGGTCGACGCGGTCCAGGTGGACACGAACGTTGTGGATCAGGTAGATTTCGCGAGTTTTTTTAACGACGGCTCGCACGCCGAGCGCAGCGCTCAGGAGCTCCTTCACGGGTTGTGGATGGGGGATTTCTTGAAGAAAGAACTGTGAGGTGCGACGATTCGTATGGTCGGGACGCGTGTACCAGATCAATTCACCGGGTCGATCGTCGGCTTCGCGTAATTTGAGTCGCCCTTGGGCGCAATGGAAATACGTATCCAGTTGAAGCGCAGTGCCTAGCTGGTCGGTGGCCATTGCAGCCGCGATGGATCGGGACACTTCGAGCGAATCGAGACGCGCTTTCAACTCGACATTGCGGCGCAGTGATTCCGGTTTGGGGGTCACCGGTTCAGGATTTGGATCGTGCATCGATAAGCCGTTTTGCGATGGGTTTCGGCTTCCCGGCATCTGCGGATCGCCTTCCGTCTAGTTTGACGTCGGGCACCATCGGGCTCCGCAATCCTTCAACAGCAGAAGAGTACCACGAAGGACACGAAGAGCACGAAGGTTCAGAGAACATATCTTTTGATGCCGTCTTTCAGTTTGGATACGTTGAAGTTCATCAACAGGCCCGTCTTGATGCCCGCCAGTTTCATATAAGTC
>CAYNDU010000559.1:0-4004 GCA_964395615.1 uncultured Pirellulaceae bacterium
ACCTTGCTCAGCCCAACCGCTACGCGAGCCCGTTCCTGCACCCCCTGACCCCTTTACCTGGATTCTGCCTTGTCGCCGGGCGTGGAACTCTGGTACACTGGCCGCCCCGCTCGCAGGTCGGGCGTGAAAAGGACTAATTGCGACAAGGAGGTCGCCTTGCTTTCCCGCTGGCCGATTCTACTGAAGCTGCTGTTCGGCGTGGTCATGCTCTGCTTGATCGTGGCGATTCTATCGTTTAGTAGCTTTAACGGTGTGTATGCTTACCGCGAGGTCGTTCGAACGGTCAGTCGGCGGGCGATGGAATTGCAGCCGGCGGCCGAATTGACCGCCCAGGTCGGAGAGTTGCGGTTTGCTTTGCGTCAAGCCCAACCGCTGGTCGACTTTCCCGGTGGCAACAAGCCGAATGCCGTCCTGTTGCGCAACCAGTTCGACGTGATCCAGGACGACGTGGGTCGCAAGCTGGAGGTCTATGAACACTTGCTGGACTCGGCGGATCCTGGTGAGCCGTTCATTGGCGATACCGGAAGAGAGAAAGCCATTGTCGAGAAGATCAAGACATCGCTGGCTCGGATCCGCCAACTGTCGGACGAGACGGATTGGGTCCTCGATCGTGGGTTCAACGCCGAGCTATCATCCGAGCTGGAACATTTGAATGCCTTGGCCGGCGACTTGCCCAAATGCCTCCAGCAGCGCATGCAGGGAGTGAGAGACCAGGTTACGGCCAAGTACCGTACGTTCATCGTGCTGACCTGGGTAACCACGGTACTGACGGCGGTCATTGTCCTTCTGCTGGTCCGCGTCTTTTACGTCTGGATCATTCGTCCGCTTGGCGTCTTAATCGCCGCCTCGCGCCGCGTTGCTGCCGGCGACTTCGGTCATCGGATTCAACTTCAGACCGATGATGAAATGGCCGAGCTCGCCTCGGCCATGAATGCCATGACCGACCGATTCCAACAGGTTCGCGACGATTTGGATCAGGAGGTGAAACAACGCACTCGGGAAGTGGTACGTGGTGAACAGCTGGCGAGTGTCGGGTTTCTGGCAGCCGGAGTGGCACACGAGATCAACAACCCGCTGGCGTCGATTGCCTGGTCTGCCGAATCACTCGAGTCGCGCCTTTACGAGATTCTGCACGACATCCAGGGCCGGTCCCACGCCGGTCGCGACGTCGACCGGGTCGATCCGGAACTCGACAACCTGCGGCAATACCTGCGTCGCATCCAAGATGAAGCATTCCGTTGTAAGGGAATCACCGAACAGCTGCTGGACTTCTCGCGCATGGGCGACAGTGATCGCCAAAAAACCGATCTGGGTGACTTGACTCGCGGAGTGATCGAAATGGTCAAGCACCTGGGAAAATATCGTCATAAGCGAATCGAGTTTCAGAGCGACCATTACGTGGTGATTTCTGCCAACGCGCAGGAGATCAAGCAAGTCGTCCTGAATCTGGTAACCAACGCGCTGGACAGTCTCGAGGCCGACGGATTGGTCACGGTCTCGCTTGAGCGATCCGACGCAACGGCTCTACTTACGGTCAAGGACAACGGGATCGGCATGACCGACGACATACTTGAACACCTGTTTGAGCCGTTTTTCACTCGCCGTCGCGACGGTCATGGCACCGGGCTCGGCCTCTCGATCAGCTATCGAATTGTCACCGATCACGGTGGCCAGATCCACGCGACCAGCGCAGGGCCAGGCCAGGGATCGGAGTTTCGTGTGACCTTTCCATTGAGCAATTATGAGCAAGAAAAACAAGACCACGGCCACGCCGCGTAAGGCGTTGAAAATCCTGTTTGCCGATGATGAAACGGCCCTGCAGGAGCTGATGAGCCAGGAATTGCCTCGGATGGGGCATGAGGTAACCGTTTGCCCTGATGGATCGACGGCTGCCGCCGCGCTCGAACGAAACAGCTACGATTGCCTGCTCGTTGACCTCGATATGCCCGGTCTGAGTGGTATCGACGTTATTGAACGCGCCAAGGAACTGTCGCCCGATACCGAGGCCGTCGTGCTGACCGGCAAATCGTCGCTCGACACGGCCATCTCCGCACTCCGCTTCGGCGCATTCGACTACCTTACCAAACCGTGCCGTTTGATCGAGCTACGGTCGCTGCTTGAACGAATTGCTCAGAAACGCGAGCTGACGCACCGATTCCGAGCTCTGCAAATACGACTGGATCGCGTCGAGGGACAGCCCCGACTGATAGGTGAAGGGCCTGGGATGCAACAGGTCCGGAACCTGATCAAACGTGTGGCACCGACCAACTCCACCGTGCTCATTCGCGGTGAAACGGGAACCGGCAAGGAACTCGTGGCCCGAGCCGTACATCAAAACAGCCTCCGCGCCGAGCAACCGTTTGTTGCGATTAACTGTGGCGCTCTGCCGGAAAACCTGATCGAGAGCGAGTTATTCGGACACCGGAGAGGGGCCTTCACCGGTGCCGACGAGCACCGTGTCGGTTTATTCGAAGTGGCTCATGGAGGGACCTTGTTCCTCGACGAAATCGGCGAACTTCCCAAAGCCATGCAAGCCAAATTGCTGCGCGTGCTCGAGAGCGGAGAGATCCGTCGCGTTGGCGACAACGAGTCCTTCGAAGTGGACGTTCGGGTGGTTTGCGCCACCCACCGTGATGTGGAAGAAATGGTCAAGGATGGCGAATTCCGCGAAGACCTCATGTTTCGTATCAACACGTTCGAAATCCCCATCCCGCCCCTGCGTGATCGCGCCGCCGACATCGTCCAACTCGCGGCCCACCTCTATCAACGATTCCAACCGACGGCTCGAGGCGACGCGAAGAATCTGTTTACCGAGAAAGCCCTGGCTGCTCTGCAAGCCTACCATTGGCCCGGCAACGTTCGGGAACTGGCAAATGTGATCGAGCACGCGACCATTCTCGCCAGCGGTCCGCCCATAGACGTGCCTCACCTGCCGCAACGACTCGAGTCGACCGGCCGGTCAGGCGCTCATGTCCCATCCTGGGGCCCCATGTCGCTGCGGGAACTCGAAATCAACGCCATCCATCAGGCGCTCGTTCGGCATGAAGGCAACAAGAGCCAGGCCGCAGAAGAGCTGGGGATCAGCCTGAAGACTCTCTACAACAAATTGAATCAGGCCGCATCGCTCAAAGAGTCTGCGTGATCGCCGGCCCTCGGTATTCCGCCGTGATGCACCGATCGTGGGCTTGGCGGTTAGAGCACGGCGATGGGGGGCGGTCAGGCGAGCTTTCGGACGACGCCGACCACGACGCCCAACACGGTGGCCCGGTCGACGTAGATCGGCTGTAGCCGGGAGTTTGCCGGTTGGAGGCGAATACGTCCTTTTTCGGGGTACCAATACTTCAACGTCGCTTCACCCTCGTCGGTCTGTGCGACGACCATCTCTCCCTTGGACGCAGTCTTCTGCTTGCGCACGACAATGTAGTCACCGTCATCAATGTGAGCCTCGATCATCGAGTCGCCTGTGACTTCCAGAGCGAACAAGTCCGGCCGGTCAAACAGATGGCCAAAGTCAATGCGCTCGTCCTGCTCAAAAGCCAACTGCGTCGCCCCGGCTGCCACGCGGCCAACCAACGGTATTCCCTGCTCGGCTTCGATGGCCTCCCGCGTCAACTCAATGGCCCGAGACTTATTCGGACTGCGACGGATCAGGCCTTTTTTCTCGAGCGCCTTGAGATGGCACATCACGCCATTCGGTGAACTGATGTTGAAATGCTCGCCGATTTCCCTGACCGTTGGACCATAACCGCGATTGACGATCTTGTCGTAAATGAACTCGTAAACGGTACGCTGGCGATCGGTCAACTGGTCCGTTACGGACATGGTGGTCGCTCCAAAAAGATGGCGTTGCCCAGACAGCACCAATATAATATACGTGTGTACAGAGTCAATAGCATTTGTACACTTAGGAGGGGTGCGGGAACGGGCTTCCGTAGCGGTCGGGCTGAGCAAGCTGGGTAACGAGTTCGATCAGAAGAATGGCCTCTCACGGAGTCACAGAGGCA
>CAYNDU010000560.1:0-4000 GCA_964395615.1 uncultured Pirellulaceae bacterium
GAACGCCAAGATCGCGCTGAATACGTCCACCTAAAAAAAGTCCGTTCCTGCACCCCTTGTTTTCGAGACGCCTGAAGCCCGGCGGCCGGTAAGCAAACTCAGTCGTGGGCAAGTCTGGGGACGTGCCCACACTACGCGCACTCGCCGCCGCTGGGCCGTCTAACGTTTCTGAGTGGACGACCCGGCCTGTGATTCGAGTCGCTTGAGGCGAATATTTCGAAATTGAACAAGCATCGGGTCGCCCCGGTGAACCTGGAAGGCTAGCAGGCCCGACGCACTTCTTTTTTCGACCTGTTGATCGGTGACCTCCACCGTGACCAGTCCGTTGATCTTGTGCGTCAAGTGGTTCCCGTCGGCGATGACCGTGTAGTGATTCCACTTTTCGGACTTGATGGCGGCCAAGATTTCTTCATTGGTATGCGTCTTGCCAACAACCTCCTTCTTGCCGTCGGCGCCAACCACGACACGCGTACCTCTTTGGGCCAGGATCCCCCGTCCTTTTTCCTCGTAAAGAATTCCGCTGAATTTCCCCGGCGCATCAAAGTCCGCCTGGTACCCCGCGATGACCCATTTCTCAACTTCCCGACTGCGATATTGGATTCCTGAATTACCTCCCACCAGTCGAAAATCCAACTCCAACACAAAGTTGTCGGTCTCTCCCGCACGCCAGATCAGAAAGGTGTTGTGCTCGGTGGGTTGTTCCGCCGTCGTCTGCCCGGAAATCACGCCATCGCGAACACTCCAGAATCGTGGGTCACCGTCCCAGCCCTTGAGCGTCTTGCCGTCAAACAGTGAGACAAACTTGCCGGCCGGCTCGGCGCCAAGTAGCCCGCTGGTCAACGCCAATCCAATGCAGAACGTGGTCAGCCAAAGTAGTCGTTTCATGGGGTGTTCTCCTTGGGGTTCCTGACGTGTCGAGTTGGGAAGACTCAGCAGAGGCTGGGCCGTCCGCCAGTCGGTAAGGTTGTCGATCAACGCCGTGGCTGATCGGCGACGAGCGGTAACATGTCGGTCCGCTCCCTGAGGTCTCGAGTATATCACACCGATCGCCGTTGCGGTAAACGCCAGCCGCGGTCGCGCACGGATCGGCCAAACGCCTCATCTTGCGTTGACGGGGTTCTCTCCCACGGAGACACGGAACACCGAGTTGGCCAACAGGAATCCAGCATGGGTTCGCGGATGTCACGACGCCCCGACGAACAGACTTTCTACATCGAAGACCCGCTCTCAGCGCGAATTGGCTCGTGGAGGCGGGGTCAGTTGTCCCCAACGTCGCATACGATAGACGCGAAGCGTGTGGTAGACCAAGTAGTAGGTCGGATAGGCAAGAACAAAGGCGAGGATCAGACTGCCGAGCCAAAGTGGGGCGGCCACCTCGATGAGTTTCGCCCAATAAAACGTTATTGCCGACCACCATCCCGATGGCGGGTCGGTCAACTGCAACCACCAGCCCCGACCCACGCCCGACCACCCCATGATTGCGCGGCCGATTCGGTAACACGAATAGTAGATCGGTACGATGGTCGCTGGATTCGATATCCACACGATGGGGAGCCCAATGACCTTGTTGGCTCGAAACAACCAGGAAAGGAAGACGGTCAGCACCATCTGGATGCCGACCGTTGGCGTAAACGTAATGAACATCCCGATTGCCGCCCCCATCGCCAGTCGATGGGGAGGGTCGTCGGCATGCAGAATGTCGTGGTAGAGATACCGCCGCGCTCTGCGGACCAGAACCCGCATTCTGACTCGAATTTGGCGGCGAATCATGAACGACTTTCTCGTCGACGACCACTGTTACCGTCGTAACTTGGGGCCGACGACCGACTGCAATCAGGCGGGCATTGCCACACGTACGTCGGTGAACCGACGTCGGTTCTTACTCAGGTCCGCTGATTCGGACGATATTTGGACCCCTGGACCGAGCCCCTCTTGCGCAATTCGTCATCAATGGCCCGTCGCACGTCGACCTTGTCCAGACACCACGAGGGAGCCACAAAATACTCCCCGGGTGCTTCCCCGCCCAGTCGTTGAATGACTGTATCAGGAGCCAACACCTCCAGCGTATCCACCACACTCTGAACATACTGATTCCGATCGAGCAACGTCAATGTGCCTTGCCGGTATTGATCGGCCAGTGGTGTATCTTCCACAACGTACAGATTGTGAAGTTTGACCGCGTCAAAACCGAGTCGGGCTGCCTCGCGCGCGGTCTCCAACATGTCGTGGCGCGTCTCGCCGGGCAGTCCGATCATCAAATGAGCTGCGATCTCAAATCCGCGCCCGCGGCTTCGTTCCACCGCGTCGACGGTTGCCCGATGACGATGCCCCCGATTCATCCATTCGAGCGAACGATCGTGCACCGTCTGCATGCCATACTCGACCGATACGAAACTCCGCCCAGCCAACTCGCTCAACAGATCCAAGATGCTCGAGTCCACGCAGTCGGGCCGAGTACCTACAGCCAGTCCCACAATCGACGGATGGCCAAGGGCCGACTCGTACAACTCACGCAGGTGATCGACGTCAGCATACGTATTGGTGCCAGGCTGAAAATAGGCAATGTATCGGTCACAGTCGGGATATCGGACGCTCAAACGTCGGATGGCCCCCTCGATCTGATCGGAAATCGCCCCGCCGCTCACGCGTCGACTCGGACTGAAACTCCGATTGTCGCAGAAAACACACCCGCCACGGGCTACCGTCCCGTCGACATTCGGGCACGTCATGCGCCCGTCGAGGCTGATGCGCTGGACGCGAACACCGAACTGCTTTCTAAGAAAGTACTTATAGGCGAAGTAGTGAGCTCCCTGGACGCGCCAATCGGCCGTTTTGCCTGCCATCGTTCCGCTCGGCTCCGCTGCCGGACCAGGCACATATTTAGTTGACGACACTGGGGTTGCTCGACTAAAGTTAGGGATGAGCGGCCGCCGTCGATATCCCCCCCCTCGAGAGGTTCAGCGGTGGCTACTCAGGGCATTCGATTCGTGGACGACTTCGCGGACGACCCGGTACGTGGGCAACAATGGCCCGTCGATGGTCAAACGTCCGGTGCATGACCCATCCGGCTGCTCAGCGTCCGCGGCCGACCGCGGATCGACGACCGTTTGCAGACACCTGGGCCCGGCGACTTGTCGGCCCGAACACAATTGGACTCGAGGTCAGGTGGTTAAGGACCGTCGCGCATCTTAGGACATCCATCGGCCCCCAACAAGGGAATCGAAACTATGTACGGCCAGCTCGTTCCGGTGGGAGGCGGGGATCCAATCCCCCTCTTGAAGAAGAAACTGTTGGTTGGTCGTCGCGAAGGATGTGACATCACGCTCCGGTTCGCAAACGTCTCCGCGCACCATTGCCAGCTCTCGCTGGAACATGGCTACTGGTTTATCAAAGACCTGAAAAGCCGCAATGGCACGAAACTCAATGGCACCCGCATCGAACGCAAACGGGTCGATCCGGGCGACGAACTGTCGGTGGCCAAACACAAGTACCGGGTCGAATACTCACCGGTCGACCTGGGGGCTGCCGGCCCGCCACCGGCTGACGAAGAGCAAGTGGCCGAAATCCTGGGCCGATCGCTGTTGGATCGAGCGGGGCTGGTTCGAAAGCGAGCCGCGGACAAACGGTATAATGTGCTCGACCAGAGTTCGGGCCAGATCGACGATCCCAATCGGCCCGTTTGAGCGCCGACTGGCCAGGCGAAACCGTCGGAGTTACCCGTCGCGCAACCGGATGGCCGCGGCTGCGCATGCTGATTGCGCCCCGTCGAACGGGCCGGATCTGGGAGCCGGCGAACGATGAAGGGGCGGTCTTTGCCGGTGCCAATGCACCCAGCTTCCTCATTGGGGCCGTTTGCCCGAACGCGAGTCGTTTGGCCAGCGAGGTTCGACACCGGGTGGTTGAGCTGCATGCCCGGTTGTTTTACGATCATCATCAGGTGATCGCGAGGTAAAGGGGTCAGGAGTCAATTGCCGGAACGGCCCGTAGGGTGCTTCGCACA
>CAYNDU010000561.1:0-3997 GCA_964395615.1 uncultured Pirellulaceae bacterium
GCTGCCGGCCCGATAGGGGGGGCTTTGCGTTTTGGGAGGGAAAAGTCGGCTGGGGGGACTGGAGATACCCCTTGTTGGTGCGCACTGACGAAAAAAAGGGCCATCTGCGAGTATTCTCCTCATGTCCGCGGTAAGGACTGCCGATAAGGCCGATGGTGACGGTCACGAAGAATAGATAAGACGTGGGCCTTGTAACGGCTCACCCACCAATGGATCGTCGCTGGGGCCGGAGTGCAAAGGAATTCCAAGGATGGATAGAACGAGACGCCCGAGTGCCGTATGGGCCGGATTTCTGCTGTGCGGCGTGGCTCAACTCTTTTGCGGGTGCACGACTCTGCCCACGTCCTCGCCCGTTGCACTGGACCAGCAGATGGCCGATCGGCCGGACGCCTCGAGGGAGGTGGTCGTGGTGATCAAGCCAACGGATGAGGCAGAACGTGAGTTTCTTAAGGCGCCCGTTCAACCGAACATGTTGATCGAGGATGCGCTGAAGGGCTCCGGCGCGACGCGTCGTTTTCGCCGGATGGATGTCACGTTGGTGCGGCGAACACCGGGCGGCCAGTTACTGCGATTGCCGATCAAATTTGACATCCAGTCGCGTCGGGTCGCCTCGTCGACCAATTATGCCGTTCATCCGGGGGATCGGTTAGAAGTGGTCGAGGATACTTCGAGCATCGTCGATCGCATGCTCGAATCGGTCGTCGAACCGTTACGCCCCATCACGCGAAGCGCCTATCACTAGTGCTTTGTCCATTTTTTTTGGGGGTTGGCCATATCCGAAATTGTCGCCACACCACGAGTTGCGCGACGGCCAACCCCAACGTTGAAAGTTGTCAAAGCACTCGTGCCGCGTCATGGCTCCGTTTCGGGTCACGTCACACCGGGCTGCGCCTGTTGCGAGGTGACTCGCCAACGCTTGTTGAACAGCCAGACCATTGCCGTCAACAAGAAACCGTTGGCAATCGGTCCCATCACCAGAAAGGCCAGCCAAGCGGTGTTATTTTGCCGATCGGCCTCGTTCTGTTCGTTCCCGGAGTCCAAAGCCGCCGCCTTCATTTCTCCGGTCAGTGGGACCGAAAATGCGGCCACGATGGGACTGGCCGAACACAACAGGCGGATGGCCGGGGATCTCCGCAGATCGGGATGAAACACACTGACAAATGTCGTGGCGGCGACGGGACCAAAAAACAGGAGAATGATCACGAGGTAGGAGATGATCAAGCTGATGGCCGTGCGACGAAAAACAACGGAACAGAACAGGGCCACGATACCGGTCGTCATGCACGTAACGAGGATGATGCCGAGAAAGGCGACGACGGCCAGCAGATTATTCCAGTAGTCCGAGATCATCGCAGCGGCCAGAAAAAGTGGCCACATCAGGAACAGCGTCAACACGCACGAGATGCGCAGTCCGGCACGCAGTTTCCCGGAAAGAATCTGCCAGGGCGAGATCGCGGTAGTCAGAAGCAAATCGAGCGTCTGTCGCTCTCGTTCATTGGTGATGCTGCCTGCCGAAAACACCGGCCCGACCAACATGTTGAATACGATCACATACGCCACGTACCAAGCCACGTAGCGGGGCCAGACGTAAAGGCATGGGGCCATCAGCAAAACGGCCAGCAGTATGCTGATCTGAATGACGACGCGCAGCATCAAGGTCCCCTGGCTGAAAAGCTCGCTGCGAATCTCCTTGTCGTAAACCGGGTTGACGGAGTCCTCCATCAAGGTCTTGCGTTTGGCCGGCGCAAACAACCTGTCCGGAAACTGGTCGCGCTGTATCACCAGGCCGACCACATGTTTCGCTTCGGTTTCCAAGTCGACCACTTCCTTGCCCTCGCTGCCGACATCGGGTGGATGCAACAACCGGGCGCTCGTCTGGGCAAACAGCACGGTGCAGATCACGGCGGCGACACCCGGTACCACGGTGACCATGAGAATCAACCGGGTCTGGCCCCAGCGAGCGGCCGCGATCCAAAGCAGCGCACCGGCCAGCGCCAACGGCAGAACAAGCAGGTAGGAAACCACGAGCGATGCCACGGTCCGGTGGAAATAGCTGCTGCAAGCCACTCCGATCGTTCCGAACGTGACCACCGACGCGATCAAGCCAAGGTAGGCTGCCAGAACTTCGTAAATGGAAACGCCTCCCAGCGGAAGGCAGAGCATGACGATCGGCAACGACGAGAAAATCAAAATAGCCAGATGGGCCAGCGAGGCGAGTAATTTCCCGGCGACAATCGCCCCAGGTCGCAACGGGCTTGCCAGCAGCATTTCGTACGTGCGACGTTCCTTTTCACCGGAGATGGCTCCGGCCGCAAAACTGGGGGCCATCAATGACGCTAACAGGTACTGGCCGATAAAAAACATGTTGACCAGTTGCTGAGCGCCGTCGGATTGTTGGGACAAATCAACGTGATCGGACTGGGGCCAGGCAAAAAACACCAACGCGGCAAGAACCGCCTGGTAGACGAACATCAGGACAAACCCGCGCTCCATGCGCAGGTTGATCAAGAGCTCGCGTTGTAGAACCGGGTTTTCCCACAAATACATCGTTACGCGTTATCCACCTCAATAAGCTCGCGGCCTGACTCGACCCTGCACGCGCGAAGGAAGTCCCGTGATGCGCAAGAACCCCTCTGCATCCGTCTGGTTGTAGGATCCGCCCCCTTCCATCGTGGCGATCCCCTCATCATATAAACTGTTCGGACTCTGGCGATGTTCAACCAGAATATTCCCCTTGTACAACTGCAGCCCCACCTCGCCCGTCGTCGTCCCTTGCGCCTGGCCAATGAATGCCTGCAAGGCGTCCAACTTGGCCGAGTACCAGAATCCATAATACACGAGTTCGGCAACTTCCACCGCCAGTCGGTCACGCAGGTGCGCCAAATCGCGGTCCATTGTCAACTGCTCGACGTACATGAGCGCATGGTAAAGAAGAGTCATCCCCGGCGCCTCGTACACTCCCCGGCTCTTCATCCCGACAAACCGATTCTCGACCATGTCGATCCGGCCAATCCCGTGGCGGCCACCGATCTGATTCAAGCGTTCGACGATCTGAAACGGACCGGATGCCTCGCCGTTCACTTTGACCGGCACGCCTGCTTCAAAAGCGATCGTGACGGATTCCCCTTCGTCAGGCGCCGCTTGTGGCGAGACGGTCATGCCGAAGTCCACCAACTCGACCCCATTTACCGAAAGGTCCTCAAGCTGGCCCGCTTCGTAGCTGATGTGCAGGCAGTTTTCGTCGGAACTGTACGGCTTGGCGATCGACGCCTTGACCGGGATCTTCTTTTCCTCGCAATACGCGATCATCTCGCTTCGCCCCGGGAAGCGATTGCGAAACGACTCCATCCGCCACGGCGCCAACATTTCAATTTCCGGCGCCAAGGCGTCGGCCGCCAATTGAAAGCGACACTGGTCATTGCCCTTCCCCGTTGCCCCGTGGGCAATCGCCGTAGCGCCGTGCCGGCGCGCAACTTCCAGACACTTCTTGGTAATCAACGGCCGAGCGATGGATGTTCCCAGAAGGTAAATCAACTCGTACTTGGCCTGCCAGGCCAATACCGGAAACGCGAAATCCCGGCATAACTCGTCTCGGACGTCCACCAACTCCGCGCTGGCTGCGCCGATCCGCCGCGCTTTCTCCAGGGCCGCCTCGCGGTCTTCGCAGGGCTGCCCCAGGTCGACGTAGAGACAATGAACCTCGTAGCCCTGTTCCATCAGCCAGCCCAAAATGACCGACGTGTCCAAACCGCCTGAATAAGCTAGTACGCAACTTGCCATTGCTCCGCTTCCTCTCGCTCGTGGGGCGCGCCGATGCAGCCGCGCCGCCAAGCCGAGTGCTCAGGGTCCGCCGACTGCAAACCGCCTATTCTGATTTGCGGCGCGCCCCATGGCAAGGCAGGGCACGGTTCGTGCGGTTGGGTGGGTGCAGGAACGGGCTCGCGTAGCGGTTGGGCTGAGCAAGGTGTTCACTGGAGATTCCCACAGTCGGTGGTAT
>CAYNDU010000562.1:0-3997 GCA_964395615.1 uncultured Pirellulaceae bacterium
CTTCGCTCGGGGCGCTTCTGGTGATAGACATGCCACCACTGCCCGTCATTGCCGCGGACCGCGCAACCGTGTCCCGGTCCGAACAGTCCATCGGACCGATGGACGATCGGGTTGTGATCGGCACGGACAAACGGGCCCGTGGGGCTGGAACTCGTGGCATAGCCGACAGCATAGTCAGGTGTATTGGCGCCCGAGCCACTGTATATCAAGTAGTAACGATTCTCGTGCTTGATCATCCACGGCCCTTCCGTGACACGGCCGTTGCGAGTCTCCCAGTCCGAAGTTGGCTGCAGGACGACCTTTGGTTCGCCAACCATTTCCGTCGGGTTCGCCATGGGCTGGACCATAATTCGAAATCCAGGGAGTTTCACAATGTAGAGATACAACTTCCCGTCGTCGTCACGAAAGAGGTGTGCGTCGATCGCACCGTCAAACAGTTTCTTGCGGACGGAGAACGGGCCCAAGGGACCTTGAGCAACCGCTACGCCAACCGTCTGGCTGGCTGTGAAGTAAAGATAAAACTGGTCAGAATCAGGATCACGCCAGACGTCCGGCGCCCAAATGTGCCTCTGCCCGGTCCGAAACACGACCGGCCCGCGTTTCCACTTTACGAGGTTGTTCGAAGTGTAAACTCGATAACCGTTGTCACCATTGACGTCGCCTGTCGCATAGAGATAGTACGTACCTTCGTGCAGGATGACTGCCGGATCGGCGAGATTCACGTCGATCACAGGATTCGTGTAGGTATCTCCAGCCTCACAGGTGTGGGAAAACGCGGCGATCATCGCCACGCCAATAAATGATCTGAAAGATGGCATTGCTCGATCCCTCAATGATTGTTTCTGTCAGAGTCCGGCCCTTCGTGGAATGGCGCCCACGACGGTTGGTGTGGATCCATGAACCGGAGCCCGAACGCCAGCGTGAATGGGGCCGGCCGTCCTACACATCCTCATCATAGCACCTTCCATCCACGATATTCAGCGCCGCCCGCCCGAGTTTACCGTCCAGCGTCGGCCACGTTCTCCATTCAGCGTGTGCAACAGGAAAAACCGAGGATGACTCGCCGCGACCGAAACATTTCCGCAACGGGCGTACTTTCGGCGCATGCCAGAAACATGCGACAATGCGTCGTACGGGACGCGGCCGTGGCCCGGTACGAGCGACCCGCTACGTAATGCTGACAATTTTTTGGAGATACTATGGATTCTGTCCGCGCGGACTCGAAACGGCTCATCATCCTACTGGTCTTTCTGGCCATGAGCCGCACATCGTTGGCGGCGCACACGGAACGGGAGGTTTCCACACCGCTACCGGGGCACCCGGGCAACGTGTTTCTCGTCGGTGAGGAAATCCGTCTGCCGGCACCTCGGGGGACCGCGACCTGGCAGGCAGCCAATGACTCCGGCAAAGTCGTGGCCGGCGGAACCTTACCGCCCGAGGGCAAGGACGCTCTGCTGGGCCGACCTGGCGTCGGCTGGTATCGCGTCCGATTTGACGACCGGGCAGGAAACGAGATCGAGTCGACGACGGCAGCGGTGATCCACAAACTGAAGACATCGACGCCCGGCTCCTCGCCCATCTGCGTCGACTCGGCAACGTCCTGGTTTTCGAGAAACTACCCTGGTGAGGAAGTGTCGACGCAGGAAGCCTATGCCAGCCTCGCTGCACTTGCTGGCGTGAATTGGATTCGCGACCGCATGTCGTGGCGTGAAATGGAGCCGGAGCAAGGGCACTTTCTTGCAAACTCTGTGTACGATCGGGCCGCAGAGGCTCAGGCGCGGCACGGATTGAAAGTGCTGGACGTGTTTCACGACTCGCCCGACTGGGCCACGGACAAGACTCTCGACGGCGCCGGTCAACGGTTCTCGAGGGATCTGCGCCATCATTTTCGATTTTGCCGGACCATGGCCAGGCGATTTCGAGGGCGTATCCAGGCATGGGAACCGTGGAACGAGGCGAACATCGAGGTCTTCGGCGGCCACACGATCGACGAGATGTGCTCGCTGCAAAAGGCGTCGTATTTGGGATTGAAAGCAGGGGACGATGCGATAACCGTCGGTTGGAACGTCTATGCCGGCTCCGGATCGAACTTGCACACTCAAGGCGTGCAGCTTAACGAAGCCTGGCCCTACTTCGAGACCTACAACATCCATTCGTACCGCGCGCCCGACCAGTATCTAGACCTCTTTGAGACGGCGCGGCGGGGTGCTTGCGGACGGCCGATCTGGCTTACGGAATGCGGCATTCGACTGAGCACGACCGACGAAAGTGCCTGGGGCGACCTCTCGGCGGCGGACGAACTCTCGCAGGCCCAATTTATCGCCAGGTCGTTCGCCAGCAGCCTCTATGCCGGAACGGCGCGCCACTTTTTTTTCATCCTTGGGAACTATAACGAACGTGGAACGCAATTCGGTCTGCTGCGTCACGACCTGACACCTCGGCCCGGCTACGTGGCATTGGCGGCCGCCGGTCGGTTCCTGGCCAACGCAGAATGCCTGGGCCGAGTGTCGTCCTCGATCTACGTGTTTCGGTCTCGTCCAGATGGAAAACCACACGATCTGCTGGTGGCGTGGCAGGGCCCGGTACACACCGAACTGCCGGACGATTTGAAGCTCGATGCCCTTTACGACTACCTGGGCCGACCGGTTCGGCGGCCTGCGCTCGATACAATTGGGCCGGCGCCTCTCTTCGCGCTCCTTCCGCCCGGCGAGTCCGAAAAGCTTGCTTTGGAGAGACCGCCAGCCGTTTCACCTCGGCGCGACGGTTCGCCGTCGCCCGTCGTGCTGCAGGTATCCTTGCCGGTTCAGACCATTCGGCTTGACAACCAGGCTCACCAGGTGGAACCTGGCGCAGAATCCGCTCTGCCTCTCTTCGCCTACAATTTCAGCCAAACTCCGGTGACCGGTTCGATTGAAATCGAAAACGCGCCCGCGCAATGGAACGCCCAGTTGAGTGTCAAGAGGTTGGATCTGAGACCGATGGAACGAAAGAACGTCACGCTGAGGATCCATACACGTGCCTCCGGCCGTGACCTCATGACTGGCGAATGGATCAGGCTGCGGGGCCATTTCGGTGAGGCAGGATCACCGGTGCTTGCCTTCCGCCTTGCGGCCGATCTGGCCAGGCTGACGCCCAGCCAGGTCAAGCACGTTGCGACCGGCAACTCGTCGACCCATTGGCAGGACAACATCGTCCCAAAGGCCGTGATGAGCCACCGCGCTGCTCAGCCCACCGGCGTGCTCTTCGATATGCGATTCACGGATACGGATCCGTGGGCCTATCCGCGACTGAAGCTCGCTGAGCGTGATGTTCCGCCCGATGATTTCGACGGCCTCGCGGTCACCCTGCAGATCCTCAAAGGCTCGGGCGCCGTACGCGTTCAATTCGTCGAGTCTTCCGGCGCCTCCTACATCGCCGAAACCGGCGCGGATGCGAGCAACCGAGAGCTTCAGCGCTGCGTCGTCCTCTTTCGTCACGCCAAATGGGCAGCCCATTCGCACGCCGACCCGGACCGTCACCTTCGGCCGAGCGATATCCAAACGATCATGGTGGGTGTCAATTCCGAGCGCGATTCGGAGTTCACGATGCGTCTGCACCGACTCGAGTGGATCAAGTTCTAAGGCCGCGGAATTCTAAAGAACCATCGAGCGAATCACGAAGAAGGGCAGGACGATTGCGAACGCGATGGGCGCACCGATCATGCTAAGTCGATGGATTCTCTCCGTCCGCATTCGCAGCCGAATCGGCGAACTCCTTCTCGCATTCTCCCATCCAAAAACAGCGCGTCGCAAGTCCATGCGGTAACGCCGTCGGCGACGCAACGAGAATCGTGCAGTCCTTCAGGGAACCGAGCGCGTCGGCAACGACGACCGCCCCCCGGGCGTCCAAATCGGCCAGCGGCTCGTCCAGGAGAAGGAGGCGAGGGCGCAGGATGGGCGCTCGCGGGGCCGCCACCCCCCCTCTTTTGCCCGCCCGCCGGGATGGGGACTGGGCGCAG
>CAYNDU010000563.1:0-3995 GCA_964395615.1 uncultured Pirellulaceae bacterium
GCCGGAACGGCCCGTAGGGTGCTTCGCACAATTGACTCCTGACCCCTTTACCCTTCTATTCGCAGTCGAAGACAAAACGTGGTAAAATCGACGTTTGCCCGTTAGACGGGTCTCGCTACACTATCCCCGTTTTCCCGTTGCTCATTACCGGATGCGCGGTCGCTGGGGGCACGCGTTCGATAGGACGTCGTGCAATGGGTCCGGGAGATTGCCGTCTTATTTGCCACGCGTTCGGAGAAAACGCACATGCCGTCTGCCCCGTTTCGTTTCATTCACGCGTCGGATTTTCATCTCGATCGGCCTTTTCGTGGACTGACCGATGTGCCGGATCCGTTAGTCGATCGGTTACTCGATGCACCTTTTGCCGCGGTTCGAACAATGTTCGAAATGGCGGTGATCGAGGAGATCGACTTCGTGGTTCTATCGGGCAATTTGCTCGATCTCCAGAACCCGTCGGCCCACTCGTTGGCTTTCTTGCAGAGTCAATTTCAGCTGCTGCACGATCACGATATTCCCGTCTATTGGGCGGGTGGCCCGGAGGATTCCGATGCCGCATTTCCCGAAGGGGTGGCGCTGCCGGACAACGTTCGTTCGTTCGTTTCGGACGAAGTGACCTGTTGTTGGCACAAATCGGGTGAGACACGGTGCGCGGCCGTCTTCGGCCGGACCTGGGGAGGCTCGACACGCATCTCGCACGACGATTTCCTTCTAGAACCGCCGGGATGTTTCACGATTGCTGCTGCTTCGGGCAAAGCGGACGTCGGGCGACTTGGCGAGTCAGCCGTGAACTACTGGGCACTAGGCGGTTCCGATCGGCCGGAAACGGTTATGTCAGAACCTCGTATCGCTCATTATCCCGGAACGCCCCAGGGTCGCAGCCCCAAGCAAATTGGGCCACATGGTTGCACGCTTGTCGAGGTCACGCAGGACGGCAAAGTCGGTATGCGGATGGTCCCTTGCGACAGCGTGCGATGGCAGCGAATGGTCCTGCCGTGCCTGGAACGTACGGATTGGGCATTACTCGAGGATCTCGCGGGCGAGGCCATGGCGGAACTTGGTTCGGAATCGGGTGACCGCACCATTCTCCTGGATGTCGTGTTGGAAATCGATCCGGCCCGTGCCGATGCTCGAGCTGTGGGACCGGCCATCGGGCGTTTTCAGAAGTGGCTTCGTTCTACTTGTAGCCAGCAATCCTCTTCGTGCTGGCCGGCCGTTCTGCGGGTTGACAGCCATCATCGGCTGCCCGACGCCTGGTTCGAAGAAGATTCGCTACTGGGCGACTTTTTACGAGCGGCCAGGCAACGCGAGGCGGACGAGTCGTCGACGCTGCTCGACGACGCGAACCCATTTGCCGACCGCCGGCCGGGCGAGCCCGCGGCGCTCCCCGACTGGGTCCCCGACCTGGATTCGCTGAAGAACCGAAAACGCATCGCGCGGGAGGCAACGGCTCTGGGTTCGGATCTTCTGCGTGGCGCACCGCTCCCGGAATCAGGATCGTAACGATCCGGTTCACAGCGCCTGCGCCTTGCGAACGGCTTTCGAACCGGGGACCAAGGCACTGGTCATTTGGGCAACGTGTTCCAGTCAATCGACTGCTCGTAGATGGCCGCGACCTGCTCAAGCGACGAAGCGTCCGCGTCACGAAACCGATCCAGCTCGGGGCTATCAACGTCCAACACGCCGGCCACCCGGCCCGCTCGGCGCAGCGGCACGACCAGCTCCGATCGAGAGGCGGGGTCACAGGCAATATGACCGGGGAATTCATGCACGTCCGGCACGACGAGCGTGGCGTTCTGCTGGACCGCCGAGCCGCATACGCCGCGTCCCATGTCGATCCGCACGCAGGCCGGTCGACCTTGATACGGCCCGACCACCAGCTGCCGTTCGCGGAGAAAGTAAAAACCGACCCAGTTGATGCGTTCCAGACGCAGGTTCAGCAACGCTGCCGTGTTGGCCGCATTGGCAATCGCGTCCGACTCGCCGTCCAACAGAGCGGCCAGCTCCTTCGCCAGGTCGTTCGCCAAGTCGTTCCCATGCTGATTCACAAGACGTTCTCCAGTCGTAACGGCACACTCTTCGGTATATCCGTCTGGAATATATCCGTCTGGAATCCGGCGGAACGGGGGCGGACCGCAGGCGGCCGGAACACGTCCGCGGTCATTTCATCTCCAGATTCTCGACCAGGAAAGCCCACTGGTCGGCAATTTCTTCGATGATCTTTGCCGTTGGTTTTCCCGATCCATGGCCGGCTCGTGTTTCGATGCGGATCAGAGTCGGTGCCGGCCCTTGCTGCATTTCCTGCAAGCGGGCGGCGAACTTGAAACTGTGCCCGGGCACGACTCGATCATCCGTATCGGCGGTCGTAATGAGCGTGGCCGGGTACTTCGCCGGCTCGAGATTGTGGTAGGGCGAATACGCGTAAAGCGCCGTGAATTGGTCCGCGTCGTCGGCCGAACCGTAATCGTCGACCCAAAACCGGCCCGCGGTGAATTGATGGAATCGCAACATGTCCATGACACCAACGGCGGGCAGGCAGGCACCGAACAGATCGGGGCGTTGCGTCATACAGGCACCGATCAGCAGTCCACCGTTACTGCCTCCTTGGATCGCGAGCTTGGGAGTGGACGTGTACTTCTTGGCGATCAACCACTCGGCAGCGGCGATGAAATCGTCAAAGACGTTTTGTTTGTTCGTTTTCGTTCCGGCCTGGTGCCACGCCTCTCCATATTCTCCACCGCCCCGAAGATTGGCCACAGCCAGCAAACCGCCCATTTCCATCCAGGCCAGACGCGAGGTCGAGAAACCGGGCGTCAAGGGAATATTAAATCCGCCGTACCCGTACAACAGCGTGGGGTTCGTGCCGTCGAGTTTCAGGCCTCGCTTGTGCGAAAGGAACATCGGGACGCGTGTGCCGTCCTTGCTCTCGTAAAAAATCTGGCTGGTGACATAGTCGTCCGGATTGAATCGGACCAAGGCTTGCCTTATCTGCTCGCTGGACCGCGTGATCAGGTCATACCGATAAATGCTCGGCGGCACGCCAAAACTCGAGAAGGAATAAAACGTTTCCGTGTCAGACCGCTTTCCACCGAACCCGGACGCCGTCCCGATTCCGGGGAAGGACACGTCGTCCACCTTTTGTCCGGACGGTGAGAAGAGTTCCACGTGTGTCTTCGCGTCCTTCAGGTACTGGGCGATAAACAGGTTGCCGACCAAGCCGACCGAACGCAGGACGTTATCGGATTCAGGGATAATCTCCTGCCAATGCGACGGGCCAGGTTGGCGGATGTCAATCGCAATCAATCGCCGTTTTGGTGCGTCGCTGTCCGTCTTGAAGTAGAAGACGGTTCCATCATTTCCGACAAACGTAAACTCGTGGTCGAAATGATCGATCAGGTCGATCGGCATGCCGTACGGCTCGCTCAAGTCCTTATACAGCACTCGATAACGGTCGTCTGTTCCTTTCCAGACGGTCAGGATCAAGTAGTCACCGGCCTCCGAAACTTCGGCTTGAAAACCCCAATCGGGATGATCGGGTCGTTGATAGACCAGGACGTCCTCCTTTTGGGGCGAACCGACACGATGGTAATAGACCTTCTGGTTCAGATTGAGCGTTTGAAACTTCTTCTCGTCGTTCGGTTCGTCGTATCGGCTATAGAAAAACCCGCGGCCGTCTTTCGTCCAGGAGACTTCGGAGAACTTGATCCAGTTGAGTGTTTCGTCGAGAAGCCGGCCGGTTTCGATTTCCAGAACCCGCCATTTTCGCCAATCGCTTCCAGCGTCTTGAATCCCGTAGGCCAGGTATTTTCCGTCATCACTGAAAGCCATCCCAGCAAGCGCCACGGTCCCGTCCGTCGACCAGCTGTTGGGGTCGATCACGACACGCGGTTCGTCGGTGAGCGTCTTGAGCGTGTAAAGGACGAATTGATTCTGCAGGCCCGAATTATGAAGGTAGTAGTAACGTCCGCCTGCCTTGAATGGGGAACCGTACTTTTCAT
>CAYNDU010000564.1:0-3976 GCA_964395615.1 uncultured Pirellulaceae bacterium
TACTGAGTTATACGGCGCGAGTCCCCTACCACCGACTGTTGAAATCTCCAGTGAATACCTTGCTCAGCCCAACCGCTACGCGAGCCCGTTCCTGCACCCCGGACCCGGACGGGGCGGCAGGAAGCCGCTGGGATCGCGATCTTGTGAACGATTTCACAAGACGCGTGTATTTCCATCCGCCCGGCAACTCAGCTCGCGTGGCACCGGCGGCCCGAGACGTCCGGCCGAGCGTTGCCAAGACGGGTCGGCAGGAGGAAAATACCCCTTTATGATGCGAAGCACTGATTTGATGGGTGGCGAGCGGCTCTCGCTCGTTGTTGAGCCGTGCCCGCGACCAGGGCGCGGCGGGCATTTTATTCCGAACCGATAGGAAAGAACGAATCGAGTGGGTAAGACCGGTTTCTTGGATCATCGCGGTGAGTTGAGGGAGCGCGTCCGAAGCGCTTCGCGCTCGGCGCGTCTGGCTGGCGCGCTGCAACCCATTGCAACATCGTTCGAAATCGTACCCGACGGTGGCGTCGAATTCCTGATACGGGTTGTAGAACCGTTGGCCGCCAAAGGGCTGGCCGATGCCACGTCACCTGACCCGGGTAACGGCAATCCGTTCGTGCATTACCAACCCGAGTTACTCGTCGCCCAGCTGTCGGAGACTCATATTGGTCTGCTGAATAAGTACCATGTCGTCGACGACCATCTTCTGATCGTTACACGAGAGTTCCAGTCGCAGGAACAACCACTCGACCGGTCCGACTTCGAGGCGCTCTGGTATTGCCTTGCCGAATACGATGCGCTCGGATTCTACAATGCGGGAAGGGTCGCCGGCGCCAGCCAGCCGCACAAGCATTTGCAGCTGGTGCCTCTTCCGTTGATCCCGGAATCGAACGACCTGAAGATCCCAATCGAGACGATCATTGACCGGAGCCGACTGCCGGAGCATCACGTGGCAACGGTTCCCAACATGCCGTTTTGCCATCGGCTGGTTCGATGGACAACGCTCGAGTCGTCTCCGTTGGCCGCCGCCGAACGATGCTGGAAATATTACCGAGACATGTTGGTTCAACTTGGGCGAGTGGACGAGGGGGCGACCCTTGCGGATCGGCCGTCGCCGTACAACCTGTTGGTCACTCGTCGCTGGATGTTAATGGTACCGCGCCAGAATGAGTGCTCGGCCGGGGTATCACTCAATGCCCTGGCATTTGCAGGCGCGCTTCTTGTGCCGGATGTCATGAGCTTGAATCGGCTCGTGACCGAAGGCCCCTGTCGAGCGCTTTGTCACGCCGCCGGCTCGGCCTGAATGGTCATTGGCATCTGAATGGTCCCGGGCAAAAGGCGCGTCGGAGTTGAGCGGATGTTCGTGGCGGTCTATGAATACCGTCGCTGGCCGGGAACTCGACCGTTGGTTGTGGTTGACCCACTGGGTGGTTCGCGCAGCGATCGGTTCGGCCGTGCCCTTTGTTTTGGCGGCGTTACGTCTTTCTTGGCGTTACGTCGGAATCTCGATTTTCCGATAACACTCGACCATCGCTTCCACTTTTTCCGCAAGATCGCGGCACTTTGCCTGTAACGTGCTGAATGTTTGAGCGACGGTTGCCAGGTGATCGATCAGCAGGTCAGCCGCCCGCTCGACGGTGCTAGACGTAGCACGCTGCCGGACTTCGTGACGCAACTGATCAAAATGATCGTGTAACGGCTCGACCCATGAATCACTCCCCCTTGCGTACCTTGGTTCGGCTTGCAGGTCCTGGACCAGTTCGGCCAGGTGGCTCCCCAGACCAAAGGCAAGCACCGCGACCGCCTGTTGGGGCGTCATTTCTGCGACTGCCGACATGTTGGTATAGGTGTCGTTCCATATCAATGATTGTTGAACGGTGGAGTCCTGGTTGATCGACAGCCGGCCGAACTCACACCCGTTCGGATTCTCAGGCCGGTCCCCGGAATTCCATACGTCCCATTCACGTTGCGATGGGAAGAACGACGTTGCGAAATGACGTTCAAGTGCTCCCTGTTCGAGATGCCAGAGGACGGGCAGATCGTCGTCTGCCATCATTCGGCAGACGGGGCAATCGTCGTCCAGGCACGCCTCGGTGGACGGCACGCGAGCCGGGAGCCGCGACCGTTCGCGGGCCACCACCGCCGCGGGGCTTTCCCCGAAGAGTCGTTCTTGAGGCAAATGGAGCCACTCCTGTTGTCGTCTTGCCAGCGAGTCCGCGAAGGAGGCGGGCCGGACGGTCATGCTCTGGTCGAGCAATTGTTGAAGCTGGCCGAGGAGGTAGGCCGTGAGTTCATGGTACAGAATGATCTCCTTGCTTCCGAATCCGCCCCGTCGATAGGCGGCTGACGAGCGAGGCAGCGGTGGCGGACAGCGGCCCTGCCGCATCCAGATTTGAGCCATGTCCTCGATGTCCCCGTCAATGAACGCCCGATCACGCAGCAGCATGTGTCGCGCCGTCGCTTGCTGCAAGTCGGTCCGTTCGGTCAGCAACCACCGGGCCTGGATTTCTTGAATGACCGAATCACGAGGCCCGTCGCTCTTCGGCTCCATTAAGGACTCCAAACCGTAATCGACCAGTGCCGCAGCCAGCCCGCCGTAGAGCACCTGGCGCACGTCGAGAGCCGTTCGACGTTCTCGTTCCGTTCGACGTTCTTCATCGAGGGCCTGCCACGTTCCGACGTCCGTGACCAGGTGCCATTCGTCCGGCAGGCGGTAGGGAAGCCAACCATCGAGTCGACCCCTGCTGGAACAACGGGGCACCGAGCCGATACGTGGGATCTCCAAGGTCGTGGTTGCATTGACCAGCAGCCTCGATGGCAAACTGATCAGAAGCCGGCCGCCATCGTGAGTAGGGTCGCCCAGGTCGTATGGGGCGGCCGACCGGTTGGACGCTCGTTCCATGGTCTCTCGGGCCAACAGCGGGTCGACGAAACGCCCCATGGCGATTTGAAGTTCATGCGCCGTATCCGGCTCCGCTGCCAGGGAACCGATCATGACGTCGGCGAGACCCTCGTGGACCACAACGTGGATGGTTGAGTCGACGTCGACTATCGTCACGGAAATTTCCTGCATGATAGGACTCCTGCGATCGAGGTTGAAACTCCATTTCGGTGCGCTCGCGATTTCGAGCGACGATCACCCTACATGCAGATTACCAGTCCGGTGGCGAGTCCCCATGTGTTGATCGGGTGACATCTGACCGTAATTCTTGAATTCCGGCCGTTTTTTCCGTCCCGCTGACAGACGTATGTCAGCGACGGAGACCAAGGTGGCCGTGGGAGGGCGCCCGGTTGTCGCCGTTGAAAGCGGGGAATTGGTCAATGCTGTGGAGCGGGGTAGGATGGAGCGGAGAAACCGGGAGACCGTACATGGTGTGGCAGAAAGGCGGATAGGATGCGACGCATTCACATAATCGGGCGAAAGAACAGTGGGAAAACGACGCTCGTGACCGACCTGGTGAGGGAGCTGAAATTGCAAGGCCTCGTCGTCGGCACGATCAAGCACACACATCACCAGCATGAACTCGATACGCCCGGTAAGGACTCGCACCGCCACCGGACGGCTGGGGCCGACGTCGTTGGCATTCTCACGCCAACACTCGATGCCGTCTTCTCCGTGGCACATTGCGAACATGACGATCCGTTGCGCTATGAACGAATGGCCCCTTCGTTCGCTGGCTGCGACATCGTGCTCGTCGAAGGCCAGACCCATACGCTCGCACCGCGGATCGAAGTTTGGCGCGAGGCGACAGGCACCCGTCCTTTGGCGTGTTCCGACTCGGGAATCCGAGCGGTGGTCACCGACGATCCGATCAGCGTACCGGTTCCCGTCTTGCCGCGATCGGACGTCAACGCCCTCGCTCAACGGGTCCTTCGATGGGCCGTCGACGTCGCGGGATCGACCGAAGGTGCCGGCTAGACGCCGATTTTCGGGGGTGCAGGAACGGGCTCGCGTAGCGGTTGGGCTGAGCAAGGTGTTCACTGG
>CAYNDU010000565.1:0-3971 GCA_964395615.1 uncultured Pirellulaceae bacterium
CGGGCCGGGCGTTGGCCGGGCACCGATCTATAGGAAACGGCACAATTCGGCCAGTACGGCTCGATTCCCTTCCGGAAACTCAAGATCCCGCAGTCCCTCACGGGTTACCCATTGGAACGGTTCCTTGGGTGCCCGCCGCTCATCGAGAAGTCGGCAGGCAAGAAAAGTGAGTTCCACTTCGCCGAAATCGTACTTCTGAAACTGCCGGTGGATCCGTTGATGGACCTCGACCTCCAGGCCGGTCTCTTCCCGGCACTCGCGTACCGCGGCGTCATCGAATGTCTCGCCCGGTCGGCACTTGCCACCCGGAAACTCCCAGAGCCCGGCAAGCGTTGCATGGTCCGGCCGCCGGCCGACCAGGTATCGACCTTCTTGCTCGACCACCGCAATGGCGATTCGAGCCGGGGCAGGGGGGTCGGTCATGAATTTGCCGAGCGGACAAGGTCCAGCAATCGGCCCGGCGAACCCATCATGTTGTAGCCGCCGTCGACGTGTAACACCTCGCCGGTAATGCCGTCCGAGTGGTCGGACAATAAGAACGCACCGGTCCGGCCGACTTCCTGGTGAGAGATATTTCGTCCCAGCGGCGCCATGTGCTGGTATAGTCCAAGCATGTCGCCCACTCCGGCCGCCGAACCGGCCAGTGTCTTGAGCGGTCCGGCACTCAACGCATTGACTCGCACGCCACGAGGCCCCAGATCGTATGCCAGATATCGCACAATCGCGTCGAGGGCCGCCTTGCAGATTCCCATCACGTTGTAGCCAGGAACGCATTTCTCGCCACCAAAATACGTCATTGCGGCTACCGCCGACCGATCACTCAAAATACCCGATGCTGCTTTGGTGACCGCGATCAGGCTGTAGGCACTGATCTCCATCGCCATTTGGAATCCATTGCGGCTCGTGTCCAATGTGTCGCCGGTCAGATCCTGCCGATCTGCGTAGGCGATCGAGTGCAATAGAAAATCGATTTGCCCAAACGACTCGCCCGTCGTTTCCATCACCGCCCGAATGTTGTCATCGTCCCGCACGTCCAATGGAACCAGGAATCTGGCCTCATCGTAGCCCTCGATGCATTTGGCCACTCGTCGACGGTTCTTCTTGCGCAAATCATCCGGCCGGTCCGGAAGGTGTGTGAAACCGCACGAACCTCCCTCCTCCATGATGTGCCGGGCGATGGCCCAAGCGATCGATCGATCGTTGGCCACCCCCATGATCAGGCCCTTCTTACCCTCAAACTGACCCATGTATGTCTCTCCAAACAACGGCCGGCACACGTAACGTGTAGGACAGTAGCACAGTGTGCGGTCTACCCGGCTCCCTGACAAGGCTGACCCCGCCCCCTTTTTCTCGCCTGCCCGTATTCCGTTCGCCGCGACTTGAAAGTCAAATTGACTCATGATATACACCTTAAGAGTCAACTTGACGACAGTTCGCGACGATCGATGATCGTTGGGGTGGGCAGGCGGCCGGCATTGTAAAGTGGGTGAGCGGAACATTACCGGTGGCGCCTTGGGCGTCCGGGAGGCAGTGCGTGGGTTTTCCATTGATCGAGGCCGTGGACGGGCTGCTCGAGTGGCTGGGACGAGGCGAGGACCAGCAGCAGATTCTCGAGGGCGTGGTCCGGTGGATTCGCGCGGAGAGTGGCGCCGAGCAGGTCGTGCTGGTACGGTTCGAGCGCGGCGCCTGGCAGACGTTGGTCATGGATGGTTTGGAAGAGCCGCTGCCGTACGAACTACTTGCTGAGACGCTGGACGCTTCCGAGGGATCGAACGTTGAGGTGGTGACCGGACCTTCCTGGTTGGCGGCCGCCGTGCCGGGCGCCGAGTCGATCGGATATGTGCTCGGGGTTCGGGGCGATTCGCCCGCTTCGCCCGCTCAGAAAGAGCTTTGGGCACGTCTGGTCGCCTGGCTCGGCCGGGTGATGACGGTCGCTGCTCGAACGGGCCGGCTGGAACGTCGGACCGCTCGACTGGAAGCCATGTTGACCATTGCCGCTCAGTGGGGGCAGACGCTGGAAATGGACCAGTTGCTCGAGCAGATGGCGGAAGCGGCCACGCGGTTGTTGCAAGCTGAGCGGGCGAGCATATTCCTTTGGGACCGAAGCGCCAACACATTGGTCGGTCGGCCGGCGCTTGGCGTGGAGAATGGCGAGCTACGCATCCCGGATGATGCGGGGATTGTGGGCCAGGTGGTGCAAACGGGCGAGGCCCGGCGCGTCGATCAACTGGAAGCGGATCGCGAGATCGACCGCCGAGTGGATCGGCAGACCGGATTTCAGACGCGCAACGTTTTGTGTGTGCCACTGCGAGGGCGGGCCGGAGAGTTATTTGGCGCTTTCGAGTTGATCAACAGGCGAACAGGCAGTTTCAGTCAGGAGGATCAGGGGGCGTTGGAGGAATTGGCCACGCAGGCGGCCGTGGCGTTGGAAAACACGCAGCAATACGAACAACTGTTGAAGACTCGCAACCAGATGGCCGATCAGGCCGCCCAGGGAGTGCAGATGATCGGACAATGCCCGGCCATCGACGCCCTGCGTTCGACGATTCAGCGGGTGGCGCCGACCGAATTGGCGGTGCTCGTCCTGGGAGAGAACGGCACGGGCAAAGAGGTGGCCAGCCGCTCGATTCACTACCTGAGTCCACGCCGGCACGAGCCGTTCGTGGCCGTCAACTGTGCGGCACTGGCTGAAACGCTTCTGGAAAGTGAGTTGTTCGGACACGAGAAGGGCGCCTTTACCGACGCCCGGGAAGCACATGCCGGCAAATTCGAATCGGCCAACGGCGGGACGTTATTCCTCGACGAGATCGGTGACATGAGCCTGGGTGGCCAGGCGAAGTTGCTTCGCGTTCTGGAGGAAAAAATCGTGGTCCGAGTGGGTGGGTCTCTGCCGATCCATACCGACGTACGCGTGATTGCAGCGACGAATCAGAACCTGGCCGAACGGGTGCGCGAAAAAAAGTTCCGCGAGGACCTTTACTTTCGGCTGAATGTTGTGACGCTCGAACTGCCGTCCTTGCGGGCGCGAGGCGACGATATCCTGTTACTGGCCGAGCAGTTTCTCGGCGACTTTTGCCGGCAGGCGGGACGTCGACCACCGCGCCTGGCCGCAGCCGCCAAGAAACGACTACTCGGTCACGACTGGCCGGGAAACGTTCGTGAGTTGAGGAACTTGATGGAACGGATCGCCTACCTTTCGTCCGCCGATACGGTTGATGCCGATGAGGTCGCGTTTATCCTCTCGCCGCGCGACGAACAGGGATCCTGGATGCCCGGCGATGCCACGCTGACCGAGGCCACTCGTGATTTTCAAGCCCAGTTCATTCGCCAGCAAATCGACCGTGCTCGTGGCAACATGACCGAGGCTGCCGAGCGGCTGGGCTTGCACCGAGCGAACCTCTATCGCAAAATGCGGCAGCTCGATATGAGCGAGTGAACGGCCGATCCGCTCGCCGAAAACACGCACCGATTCCCATAGAGATGAACCACCGAGCCACAGAGAATAGGGAAAGAGAATGGAGAATGGGATAGGAACGCCGTCTGTTTTCTCTGTGGCCCCGTGGTGAACTTTCCGATCTAGCGATCGGGCTTCAAACGGCCTGCGCCGATCGGCGTTTGCACCCAGGCCAGATTGAAGGCGTAATACAGGCCGGACGAGATCAGGTGGATCACGCCGTCGGGCGTTTGGCAAATCGACAGGTACCCGCGCGGCTCGGCGTGCGTGGCGTCCAGCAGCACGTCACCGGTGAGTGTCACTTTTTTCAACGTTCGTGCAGGATCGCCCGGGCTGATCGGTTTGCATATCTTCCAATGGTCTCCTTCGTCGGTTGAAAGGGCGGCGAACATGCCGAAAATTCGCCGCGGGTGACCGGCCGAATCGATGGCCGTGACCGGCGGTGCGGAATCGGGGTTACCCCGGTACTTGAAAAAGTCGTGCGTGAAGGACACGAGCAGCAGCGCGCACGGCGGAC
>CAYNDU010000566.1:0-3966 GCA_964395615.1 uncultured Pirellulaceae bacterium
CCTGATTCGCGCTCGGACGCAGCGAGAGGGGGTGGGCGCGGGCGGAGGCGTACTCGAGCTGCGTGAGTGCCAGCCGCTCGGCCGGCGTCGCCCAAAGGGCCCGGTCGGCAGTGAGCGACCGCGTTTTGATATCCGGCAGATTGAACAGCTGGACGACGTCCCCGGCGCCTGAGCCCTGGGCGTAAACCTGGTCGAAACTGCGTACGTCAAAGTAGAACTGATCGGTTCGAAACACCTGGCGACCGGTCCAGGCAGACAGGCGAGCCGGACCTTGAGGGCTCGAGAGCCTCGCAACATCATTGCCGCCCGACACGGCACGAACGTAGACGCGATTGAAATCCTCGACGTTCAAGTAGAAACCGGTACCGCGGAGGACGCCCGCCCGATCGTTGCCGTAAAACAGGTCGTCGCCGGCGGAATCGAACAGGCGAGCGACATCGTCGGGCCCCCGCCCGGCCACGGCATAAACGCGCTCAAATCCGATCACCTTATTGTAGAAGCCGGCGCCGCGCAGATAGCTGGAATCGGGACGACCGACGAACAGATCGCTGGTCGGAGAATCACCAAGGTGCGCTACGTCGTCCAGGCCGCCACCGGCCGTCGCGTAGGTGCGGTCGAAACCCATCGCCTTGTTGTAGTACCCAGCACCCGTCATTACGACCTGTTGCGGCCGGGCGTCAAGCCGATCGTTATCGGCCGAACCAAAGAACTTCGCGACATCGTCTCGACCCTCGGATGCGTACGCGTACGTTCGGTCGAACCCCGCTGCTTTGTTATAGTATCCTGCTCCACGCATCACGGCGTATTCCGAGTGGGCGGAAAAGCGATCGTTGCCGGCTGAGTCAAAAAAGCGAGCCACATCATCGGCGCCGTTCGAAGCGTACGCATACACTCGATCGAATCCTCGCGCCTCGTTGATCACGCCACCCACATGCAACTCGACCGACGTCGGCCGAGCGATCAATTCGTCGTTGCCGGCCGAGTCATAAAAGCGCGCCACATCATCTCGACCGCCCGACGCCACGACGATCACCCGCTCGAATTCACTGGCTTGCAGCTGGTACCCCAGACCCCGCATCTCCGTCCGGTCCGCGTGCAACCACACTTCGTCGCTGCCGGTCGAGCCGGTCAGCTGAAGAGCGTCGCGTCCCGCTCCGCCTCGCACTTCCACCTGCCAGTCGGAGCCGGCCGGCAGTTGCACTCGTCGACCGTTGAGTGAGACTTGCCATTGCAAACCGACAGTGATCTCGATCAAGTCGTTCCCGGCCGTCCCCTGAACCGTGACGTGCCCGCCTGCGACCTGAAGGAATTCAGGCTCTTCCAGTCGTAACTGCAGCCGGTAATCGGATACGTGCCGGTCGGCCGACACGAGGATCGTATACGTTTCACCTGCCGCGACGTCGAACGCAGAATCGGTTGCAAGGTCGAGCGCCCCTGATGCGCCGGCCGTCGCAATCGACGTTCCAACGCCCACGACAATCGGCTCCGTCGCGTCGACCGCCAGCTCGACTCGACCACCACGACCGGCCGTAAACTGAAAGAGGTCCGTGTCGTCGAGACGAGTGAGTCGGCCGGTCGCCGATCGCCGGTCGACGAGCGTACCCAGATCGCCCGCGCCGGCGAGGGTCGAGCCATAGTCGTCGGCCGGCATCAGCGAATGGATCGCCCGCTCCAGATTCACTCGACGGTAAACCTGCTCGGTCACGCTGTCGAACACGGGGTCGGCTGTGGTGTAGAGTGTCTGATAGATCGAATCGGTGTCGATCGAAGCGGTCTGTACGAACTGCATGGCCTCTCGCACCAGCACGCCGGCGCCCGCGACGTAAGGAGCGGCCATACTCGTCCCGGAAGCGGCCGCCCAATCGTTGAAGTCTCCGTCGGCGCCAAACACATGGTCGGGAACGGCACTCACAATCTGCTCGCCCGGTGCCGCTAAGACTCGACTCGTACGCTGACCGAAATCGCTCAGCGTTCCATCGTTGCCGACGCTGGCCACGGGGACCACGTACGGACTGGCCGCCGGGTAGCTGAGCCCCGTCTGGCCGTACTGAGCGAAACTGTTGCCGGACGCTACGGTCACCCAGATGCCGTCCTGTTTCAACAGGGCCAGCTCGTCTTCCAGCGTGCCCCAGGAGGGAACCTGGTCACTGTTCCAGGCCATGCCCAGCGACAGGTTAACGGTCGTGATCGGGTAGCGGTAATCGTCGCGGTGCGTATGGACCCACTGCAACGCCTGTTCGACCCAGGCCAAATACCCCTGGCCCGAATCGTTGAACACGCGCAGTCCGACCAGGTCGACGTCCGGCGCCAAGCCGGGGTGAGCATCGTCCCGACTGGCGATGATTCCGGCAACGTGAGTGCCGTGAAAGCCGGCTGGACCGTCGTCGTGCGGGTCGGCATCCTGCTCCTCCGTAAAATCCCATCCGCCCGCCAAGGCATCAGGCCCGAACGCTTGATGTTCGTAGGCGATCCCGCTGTCAATGACCGCCACGGTTTGCCCTCGTCCGGAAAACCCGTACGTATCGCGGACACTCGACGCTCGTTGTGCGGCCGTCTGCAGAGCGGCAAGGGCGGTCAATTCGGAGGAATCCGGACCGGGCTGAGCCAGCTCGGGCAGCGTCGGCCAGCAGACATCGGCCTCGGCCAGCCCGGAAAGGACCACACGATCCTCGACGCGTTCGAACCGCGCGCAGCGCAGGGTCGAACGCCGTTTGGGAAACGGGCGCATCAGGATGTCTCGTCAAAGGTGTAGATTCAGTAGCTGCGTGTTTCCCATCACAATCGCTGCGCATGCCGGTGCGACAGAGCGGCGATGATGATGCGAAAAATCAACGTTGCGGACACACGTCCGTCCGCGGACAACATCATTCACGGCGTTTGGAACCAAACGCACATTTATTGAGGAGTTTTCTGACCGGGGCCATGGGATAAGCTCAATTTGGCCCGAAGTAATATAGGTCAAGAAACGGCGCGGGGAGCGGAAAGATCCTCCACGGGCCAGAAACGTCAGATTCTGATTCCGTGGGGCCAGGGTGTCTTGAATCGCCTCGAGCCCTGCAGCCGGCAGGGACGTGGACCGTTCGACAGCAAAATGGTCGAGAGGTGAGCCCGCAACGTTCGATCCGCCGAGCCAGATTTTCTGTCGGCCGGCGGGCCCGTTTGCCGAAGGTTAAGCAGAGGGTCTGTTCGACGCGAATTCTGTTCAAACTCCGATTGCAAAGGAATGCATCGTTGAGTGCTGCAAGTCTTGCAAAGTACCTCTATCTTGCCTATCTCTCGAAACCTGCTGCGCCCCGCTCGCTCGTGCGCACGGTCCGCCGGAACCGAGTCGGGCAGGTGCTCCTGTTCGGGCTCGGCGACGGGCAATTGGCTCGGAACCTGATTGAAGTGGCTCAACGCTACGCGACGCGCGAACGCGTCACGTTCTTCGGCGTGGATCTGTTTGAGATGGGTGGCTCGACGCATTCACTGAGCCTCAAGCAGGCTCACCAACAACTCAAGCCGACCGGTGCCCACGTGCGGCTCATGCCGGGGGACCCGCTGAGCGTCCTGCAGCGTGAAGCCAACTCGATGACCGATACCGACCTGGTCGTGATTTCCGGCGAGTCGCCCATTGCCGAAGAGGATCGAGCCTGGATGTATGTGCCTCGTGTCCTGTCAAAGCTAGCGGTCGTGCTCTGCGAGCAACCGGGCCGAGATGGCCAACCCGATCAGTGGACCAGCATCGCTCGGTCGGAAGTCGAACGGCGAGCCGCCCAACACGCTCATCGCCGAGCCGCCTGACGGAGGTAAAGGTACTTTTCGAACGTCGTAAAGAGACGACGCTGCGCCGAAAGTCGTCGCCCGGTTGATTGAGCCGGTGTGCTCGCCAATTGGCGCATCAACTGAAGGCGAAGGGCCGCCAGTTCGCGGGGTGCAGGAACGGGCTCGTTTTTTTTGTAACCGTTCACGGCCAAGGCCGTGAAC
>CAYNDU010000567.1:0-3965 GCA_964395615.1 uncultured Pirellulaceae bacterium
ACGTCAAGATCGCGCTGAATACGTCCACCTAAAAAAAGCCCGTTCCTGCACCCGTTCGCCCGCTTTCACCCGCTTTCGCCCGCTTTCGCGGATTCCGGCGCGGCCGTCAGTGTTCGGCGTCGTTTGCGGTCATCCGGTTTCCGCCCGGTTCGAAGGGTCTGGTGACTTGTTCATGCGGGATTGGTCGATCGAGGCGTCCTCGCTTATGGCCCTTTGCGGTGCCGATGCCCCGTTGCGTCTTCCGGGCGATGGTGCCGGTTGGGCGGGTGAGGGGGGCAGCACGCGGCCAATTGTCGCGTTTGGCTCAGGGCCCGGTGTCGCCCAAGCCAAGCTGTGACCTAGAGTTTTTCATGTGCCCCTCTGCAGCCGGGTTTGGGCTGACGGGTCGGCGAGTCGTCTTTCGGCCGAGAGCCGGCGTTTAAGGCAGTTCGCGGTGAACGCGGCAGGAGTTTTCCCGGTAGATCGAGTCAGGTGTGGTCAAGGAAGTGGCCACTCGTAGGAAGTGACGTGAGAATGAAATTCCTGCCAAGGCCGAATTTATCGATCCGCGTCAAGCTGACGCTATTGGTCGTTATGGGAATGGCCTTGGCGGTAACCCTTTCGGCCGGAGCGTTTATCAACCAGCACATTGCCACGGGTCGTCAAATGACGGTTCGGCACGCGAGCGCCGTGGGCGATGTACTGGCCGGCAATGTTGCGGCGGCCATTTCGTTTGTCGACGCGGACGCTGCGCGCGAAACGCTTGAGACACTGCGCCGCGACCCTTCGATTGACGCGGCGTGTGTCTTCGATTACGAGGGGCACCGGTTGGCGGAGTATCGTCGGGCGACGCTCGGCTCGTTTCACTTCCCTCGTCTCCCCGCGACGGTGCCGGTTTCCAACGCGGTCAACGCCGAAGAATTGACTGTCATTGCACCGGTCAGCGAGGATGCCGAGCGCGTGGGTTCGGTCTTCGTGCGAGCTAATTTGCGGGCGGTGCGCCACGACCTGACCCGATTCCTGAGAATCGTGGCCATTATCCTCCTGGCGACGGTCGCCTGCTCGGTACCGATCGCCTACCTCTTACAAGACCGCATATCACGGCCGATCATCCAGCTTGCCGACTCCCTCAAACGCGTTTCGATTGATCACGACTATGCCGTACGCGTTCCTCAGCGAAGTGCCGACGAGATCGGAATGCTCTACGGCGCATTTAACGAGATGCTGACGCAGATACAATCCTCCGAAGAGGAGCTCAAAGCAGCTCGCGACAATTTGGAAATGCGTGTTCTGCAGCGAACTCGCGAACTGACCGTTGTCAACAGCGACCTCCAAATGGAAGTGGCTCGGCGATCGGTGGCCGAGCAGAACCTGGTTCGAGCGCAGCGAGATCTAGTCGACAGTGCCCACAAGGCGGGCATGGCCGAGGTGGCGACCGGCGTCCTTCACAACGTCGGAAACGTGCTGAACAGTGTCAATGTTTCCGCCAACATCGTTGTTGATCGAATGAAACGGTCCCCCGTGTTGGGGCTCAGTAAAGTCAGCGAATTGATCCGAGAACATCTGGATGAGATTGGCACCTACTTGACGATCGACGAACGGGGGAAACTGGTGCCGCCCTACCTTTCGAAACTTGCGGGCCAACTGGCCGGCGAGCGGGACGCAGTAATTGATGAGTTGTCGATATTGTCCACAAACGTCGAACACATCAAACGCATCGTTTCTGTGCAGCAGGGTCTATCCAAGGTCTCGGGCCTGAGAGAGAAGTTTGACCCGTCGAGTCTGTTTGAAGAGGCGCTCAAGATGGTCGACGAATCGATTGGGCGGCATGGCATTACCGTGAACCGTGACTTCGCCGAACTTCCGGACGTCGAATCGGACCGCAACAAGGTTCTGCAGATCATTGTAAACCTGGTGCAGAATGCACTGGATGCGGTCGTGTCAAATACGGCCGATCCGGGGTGCATCGATCTGGTCGTACGAACCATCGATCCCCAGATGATTGTCTGGCGCGTGACGGACAACGGCATCGGGATAAAGCCCGAAGACTTGACCCGAATTTTTCAACACGGTTTCACGACGAAGCCAGACGGCCATGGCTATGGCCTGCACGCGAGTTGCCTGGCTGCCAAGGAGCTGGGTGGCTCCCTCGAGGCAATCAGCCTCGGACCGGGCCAGGGGGCGACATTTCAACTACAGTTGCCGCGCCGAGCCGGGAAGGAAGACAAACGGGCGCCCGGAAGAGTGGCAGCCGTCTGACCGCCGATTACGCTTTGCAGCCGATGGGACGGGCCGAGCAGATCGATTATCTTCGGCGAACATCATGAGTAAGAGTCAGCACAGGCTCCTCGAGCAGGGGCGCGTCAGCGAAATTCGACCACACGACTCAATTTCGAGATTCCCTGCAGCCCTGTTTTTGACACTGCGGATTTCATCATGATCATCTTGAGCTTGTTCTCGACTAGTGAGAATCGGGCAGTACCGCCCTGTTTCAGAATCGTGTCCGACTCGCCGACCAATAGCGTAGGCGTCCCGTCCAGTTTCTTCGCGACCTGCTTCTCGGCGGTCGCGCCGGCCGAAGAGGGAACGAACAGAATGTGGCATTTACCGATCTGCTCGGGCCGGTCGAAGCGCTTTACAGCCATTTTGCGATTGGCGATCGGCCGACCGGACTTCTCGACGACGCGCAAATGCCGTTCGACCTCATGCGTTCCGAGCACTCCAAACACAAAAGCATCCTTGGGTCCATTGAAGGCACTTTCCGGCCAGCTGATGTACTTGGTGAAGAGCACGAGATAGGCAGCTTCGAATTTGGCCTTCTGGTCGACGACACCCTGGGCTGCGGCTGGCCGGGCCGACGATGCTGCCAACGATAGCGTCAACGCCAGGACAAGCGTTGCGAAGCACTTTCGCTGCGGATGACCGAAGTACCGGCCGCCGATGGGACGCTCAGCCATGGCGTGCATGGTTGCGGTCGGTGACTGACGGTGGAAAATCACGAAATGCCTCATTGACTGGCCTGACCCAAACAACATCCCTGCGCGTCCACGGTCCCTACGCGACGCCTGCCTCTGCAGCTGTTGTCCAATCGCCGGTGCTGTAACCGGACGTTCAATAACGCCAGGTCATTCCTCCGTAAAACCCTCGCTGAACTTCCGTTGTGGTCCCACCGGTCAACGCGTCGGCGCCAAATTCCGGGTGAGAATCGTCAAGTAAATTGCGGCCGACCGCAAAGAGCTCGAGTTGGTCGCTTGGATGCCAGGCGAGCCGAATGTCGACGGCGAAGTAGCTTGGCACGCCGGCCGTCGGCAAGTGGTCCGAATAACGACCGATCAGATCGACGTCGAAACGCTCGGTCGGCGAACCCGACAAGACGGCGTACGCCATGTTCTTAGGGTTGTTTCCCGCGTGTTGGAGTGACACCACGCCGGGCGGCGCGTGCAACTGCATTTTCATCAACGTGTAACCAGCTCGCAGATTCCAGTCGGGAGTCAATTCCAGACTGCCTGCCAGCTCCATGCCATAGGCCTCGGCGCTATTGACGTTTTGGGCCGTTGCAGGAGCGAATATCGCCGGCCAGCCACTTGGCGTCGTGCCTGCCACGGGCGACCCGGGAACCACTCCGACAATGTCCTCGTAATCATGATAGTAGAGTGCGAGATCCCAGTAAAAAGCGTCGGTCGGCTGCGAACGGATGCCGAATTCATAAGCCATGAGATCCTCGGCATTCACGTCCCGGCTCCCATTGAGCTGAGAAAACACGGGGATTGCGACCGGTGGTGGCGCGATCACACGCACCGGAAGTCCGGTGATCTGAACGTCGTCTTCCGCGCGGGACGGAATCCGCACGGCCCTTGATACCGCGACCCAGGCTGAGGTGCGGGAGCTCGGCGTCCACAACAGTCGACCCGTCGGTTGGTATTCAAAGACGGTGTAGTCGTTGTGTTCGAACTTCGATCCAACGGTTGCAAACCAGCGGTTTTCGA